>JAFZFL010000009.1 GCA_017555925.1 Bacteroidales bacterium
ATGATGTGCCGGGTGAAGAGTTGCTGGAGGGTGCAGGAATTGCGCGGAATAGTGACTCCGACAATATAGAGTATGAGATAAGGGATAATGAGGAGTTGAGTGAAGAGGGTATCATTGAACTTGACGTTGATGGTAAGATTGAGTTGGAAAAGATAGATGTTTCAGAAATTGAAGATCCCGACAGTGTTGGAGATAATATTGATGCCGGAGAGGAGGAATTGGAACTGGATGTATTGTCGTCTCCCGACAATCCTGTTGTAAATGATATTGCAGCAGAGCCGTCGGAAGTAAAAAAGGAGAAGAGTGAAGATGAGTTCTTGTCTGATTTGTCGGAAGATGAGTTGAGTACAATGTTTGATCCGCGTCTCGACCTTTCATCTTATCAGGCACCTCCGCTCAATTTGCTTGAAGACTATAAAGACAAATGGTACGAGGTTTCAAAAGATGAGTTGGCAAAGAACAACAGGCAGATTGTGGTTACATTGGCCAACTACAAGATTGGAGTCTCAAAGATATCGGCGCGTATTGGTCCTACTGTAACACTTTATGAGATAGTTCCTGCACCTGGTGTAAGGGTTTCACAGATCAAGAGACTTGAGGAGGATATACAGCTCTCGTTGGCAGCGCGTGGCGTACGTGTTGTTACACTGCCGGGGACAAATGCAATTGGCATTGAGGTGGCAAATGAGAAACCGAGCGTGGTATCTATGCTCTCAGTACTTGATGACCTAAATTTAAGGATGCAGATTACCAGCTGCCAATAGCCTTTGGTAAGACAATTACAAATGAGGTGTTGTCTTTCGATTTGGCCAAGATGCCCCATTTGCTTGTTGCGGGTGCAACTGGTCAGGGTAAATCGGTGGGTCTTAATGCAATTTTGGCCTCATTGCTTTACAAGAAGCATCCGAGTGAACTCAAACTTGTGCTTGTAGACCCTAAAAAGGTTGAACTTTCATTATACTCAAAACTCGAAAAGCACTTCCTTGCGCAGTTGCCGGATGCCGACGAGCCTGTTATAACAGATACCCAAAAGGTTATATACACTCTCAAATCTTTGTGTAAGGAGATGGACAGCCGTTATGACTTGCTTAAGATAGCCGGTGTAAGAAACGTCAAGGAGTATAATGAGAAGTTCCTGCAGCGCAGACTTAATCCGTTGAAAGGTCACAAGTTTATGCCTTTCATTGTTGTTGTAATTGACGAGTTTGCCGATCTTATTATGACTGCGGGCCGCGATATTGAAGAGCCTATTGCACGTTTGGCACAGTTGGCACGTGCCATTGGTATACACCTTGTTATAGCAACACAAAGGCCTACAACCTCTGTAATTACAGGTAACATTAAAGCAAACTTCCCTGCACGTATAGCATTTATGGTGCGTTCAAGCATAGATTCAAAGACTATTCTTGATGAGGTTGGAGCAAAACAACTTATAGGTAGGGGAGATGCCCTTATCTCTACAGGTGGAGACCTTACCCGTGTGCAGTGTGCCCTTATTGAAACCAAAGAGGTTGAGCGTATAGTTGATTTCATTGGCGACCAGAGAGGTTATACCACTCCATACTATCTGCCTGAATATACAGGTGAAGAGAAGGATGGTGAAGATGGTGCCGCTGTTGGTGCAGTAGATTTGTGCAAACGCGATTCGCTCTTTGAGGAGGCAGCAAAACTTATAGTTATGCATCAGCAGGGTTCAACATCACTGATACAGAGAAAGATGAATTTGGGCTACAACAGAGCAGGCCGTATTATGGATCAGTTGGAGGTGGCCAGCATAGTTGGTCCGTTTGAGGGCAGTAAGGCCCGACAGGTACTTGTTTCGGATCTTACGGAGCTTGATGCCCGACTTGCCAATATCAAGGATATTTATGGATAGGATAAGAATTATTTGCCTTGTATTAATTCTATTATTGTGGTGCGGCAACCTTTGGGCTCATACAACTGAGAAAATAGAGAGGGTGGAATTTGTCTTTGAAGCCAAAGATGGCAGGGGGGCAGAGATATACAACGATAGCGGCACCCTTTTGCTACATGCAAGCAGATTCCGTATGGAGATGGCAGATGACCTTCTTATGGTTTCCGACGGCAAAACAATATGGATATACAGGCCACAAACAGAGGATGTAATTATTATGGATGCAGATATTGCCAACCTGCAATCCGCTTCCGATGATGACATATCATTGGAACAGACCCTGCATACCCTCGCCGGGCTTTTTGGATACTCCCACAGCAACTCCTCTGAAATAAAGATTGAACGCAGCACAAACGGAACTTTGTAAAAGATTCTGTTCAACTCCAAGGACAAATCAATCTATACGGTAAAAATCAAATCAATAGCCAATATCACATCCCAAACGGATGCCGTTGAATTGTACTTCACATTCAGATCAGAAGATTATCCCAACGCAATTATAACAGATTTGAGGTAAATCTTTGAGTGATAGATAGTATGTAAGATAATATTTTCTATCTTTGCAGTTCGCAATAAAATAAACTTAATTGCAGTGCTTGGCTTGTTTTTCTGAAATAAGCCAGTGGTTCCACACTTCTTTTTTTTTAATCGTCTATAGGGAACATAGACACAAGTTTTTATACTATGAAAAAGAATGTTTTTAGTGTAGGTTCAGAAGTTTATGAAACTCCAATGGTTTTTACAATTGATGTACAGGTAGAGAGAGGTTTTGCAACTTCTACTGACAAGGTAACCGAGACTGAAGGTGAAGGTGGTTTTACAGAGGAATAGATCAATTGTCTATAGATTAATACTTTGGATTATGAAAAAACTATTGTTTGTAGTATTTGCTTTTACTACTCTTCTATCGTGCCAAAAGTGGGAGCATACCGGCACACAATGGGCAGATGATTCTAATATATACGCTGTTGTTGAGGCTTTGGATGGTACAAAAACCACAATGGATAATAACAATAATGTGCTATGGTCAGATGGAGACCAGATTGTGGCCTTTATGAAAACCACTTCTGGCAGCAGGTATCAGATAATGGATCAGTTTGTTGAAACAACAACAGGCGGATTCAGTCCGGTTGATGAGAGCGCCGGTGATAATGGAGAGGCTGAGGTATTGGATCATAATGTTGTATTATATCCATACTCAACAGAGGTTTCGTGCAAAAAGAATGATGATAGTACTCCAACACAATCCTATAAACTTGATGTTGTACTACCAGAGACTCAGATTTATTCAGAGAATTCATTTGCTAATGGTTCATTCCCAATGATAGCTGTATCATCATCTAACCAGCTAACTTTCAAGAATGTTTGCGGAGGTGTAAAACTTCAGTTCAAAGGAGTAAACCAAATTAAGTCAATCACACTTGAGGGATTGAACAATGAGTTGATTAGTGGAAAAGCTGCAATTGTAGGATATGCAGATGGAAGTGTACCATCTATAACTATGGATGCAGACCAGGCAAAGAAAACTGTAACCTTGGATTGTGAAGATGGCGTTCAGCTTGATGAAACAACACCAGTAACCTTTATTATAGCAGTTCCTCCAGTAACATTTACATCAGGAATGAGAATAACCGTTACAGACACAGATGGTAAGAGCAAAACATATAACAA
>JAFZFL010000076.1 GCA_017555925.1 Bacteroidales bacterium
AACTACGACAGATGATGACACAGCATAGGTTTGAGGTGGTCGGTATATAAAACAAATGTAGGACAAGTGACGCAATGGCATCATTTGTCCTACATCTGTCAAGTCATTTTCAAAAAGTGCGATTTTTTACTCTTTTAACTTTTCAAGTTGAGAAATGACCTCTTTTATTTGGAAATACTTGTCTCTCGACAAGCCTACATCGCTACGGGAGATAAAGCCCATCTGCTCCCATCGGGCTACGGTCTGACGGGTAACACCAGCCATCTTTGCCAACAACTTTTGGTCGATGAGTTCCTTATCTCGATAGGTCTCATATTTATACTTTCGGGTGGCATAGTTGAATCTCAACTTATCCAACGCCTTATCAATATCATTTATTGTAGGTGGTACATACTCCTTGATATGCAGCACACCCTCATCAATGAGGTAGTTCTCATATTCGGGATACTCCTCTGCTATCTCCCGTGCAATGATACCGAAACACCTCAAGTAGCGGATTTCTATCTTGGCTGTTTTCCTGTTAGGCATAGGCTTTAATCAAAATTGGTTAGTAACTGAGCATTCTTCTTTCGCTCCTCCTGCTCGAAGCTGGCGAGGTAGTTTTCTGTATCCATCAGATTAGAGTGTCCCAAACTCTCCGAGATATAGGAGATATTCGTTCCGCTACGCTTCAAGACGGTTGCGAAACTATGACGAGCTGCATATGTGGTTACGCGAGGCAATCCCAACGCCTTAGAGATTCGGGCTAAGATGATATTACAGCGTTGTGTAACCTTGCAGACGAGTTGTTTAATCTCGTATGCAGACTCCTTACCTGTGGCAAACTTAAATATCAGCGTATTAGGGTTGCCATCATTGGCATTGCCCCAACGCTCGATGATATTTCGCATTTCGGGTGTTAAGACTGCTCTAATGGTGCGTATCTGCTTTAAGGTGTTCTTGGTCTTGGCTCTGACGAAGCATATCTTATCTCCCTCTATATTATCATAGGTAAGGTAGAGCATATCCCGAAAGTTGATACCATTACATAGGTAGGAGAAGAACCACATATCACGATACATCTCTGTCTCCTCGTTGCCATCGGCATAGGTTATAAGTTGCTTTACCTGCTCTAATGTAAGAGCCAATTTCCTACCCTCAGCCGATGGCATCTCGAAACGACCTCTGCCGAATGGGAAATTAACCTCCTTGATCACTCCATCCATACGGGCTTGGTTGAGTATCGCTTTAAGGTACTTAAAATATACATTGATGGTGGATTTGCTCTTGCCGTCATTACTCCAAAAGCGTTCCAGCCTATTAAGCCAATCTATGGTAATTGTAGAGAATGGGATATCCTTTCCTGCAAATGCCTCAATACCCAACAGCATAGAGTGGTAGCCATAGCGGGTGCTATACTGCTCGTTACGCTCGGCATCGGCAATCTTGGCTCTGACGGCTGCATTGACTGTAACAGTTGCACAGCGCCCCAAACGAATACTGAGTAAATCGAAACCAAACTCCCCACGCTCAGCGAGGGATTCTACTTGGCTCTTGATAATGGAGAAACTATTCTCCACACTTGAACGAATCTCCGACAATCTGCGACTCTTGCTCTCGGCAAGGTTCGCCCAATCCTCCTTGGAGAGTTCCTACCCCGTAGAGTAGTATTTCTGCTTGCGGTTGTAAATGACCTGTATCTTGACAGGAAACAGACCGCTTTTCTTGGCTCGACGGGTATCCAGCACCGAGAGTACCGAGATACCGTCCTTTGAATACTTGAACATAATCTGCCGTTTTTTAGGTTATTTACTTCTGTGTATGCAAATCTTTGCACATACTATTTGCATACAAAAGTAGATATTATCGGCAAATTCTGTAAATCACAAGAAAAGAAAATTTGCCAAAATACGCTAAAACACAATGTTTTGCATATTATTGGCAAATCTTAGAAAACAGGTGAAAATACCCTATAATTTACTTATAGAAAAAATGATTTGCCGCTATCATTTACCTCTTTTCCTTTTGTTGCCAACCATTCACAGGCATTGGCAGCAATTGTTCCGTCGTGACGGTACCCCTCAAGAGGTGCACCGTACATATCTCCCTCTGTCCAGTCTGAAAAACCATACTCTTCAAGTGTTGTATCTCCTTCAGAAATATGCCATTTGCCTTTATAGGCGGTGTAATATCCCGCTTCACGCATCATATCACCAACAGTCTTAATATCCTTACTCATATTTGGCTGACAAGAGAGGTTCGTATTATCCATCATATGAGTCTCTGTAATATGTCTGCCTGTATAAATTACAGATCTTGAAGATGTGGATACATTTGAACAGGCATAGTGCTTCTCAAATGTAGTTCCAAGCCTTCTTAACCTCTCCCTTACCTGATAGTCGCTCCCTTCCGGATAGGTACTCATATTTATCTCCTGGTCGGTAGTAATAAATATAATATTGTATTTTCCATCTGAATTAGGTTGCGGATCTATATAAAGATTATTATTTGAAGAAGAGCATCCTGTGCATAAAAGAGCTGCATTTACAACTATTGATGCTGATTTTAAGTTTGGTTTTCTCTTTATCTTCATTTTCGGCAGTTTTATTTGATATGGTAATACTATAAAAAAGTTTTATTTGAGGTAGAGTGAGAAGAATTTCCATATCTCTTCGGCGGCATCCAAATCCTTGTCTGGCCAGGCGTGGGTGCCTCCAATTATTTCATAAAGCCACACCTGATTGTTGTTGATACCGGCGGGATACTTATGTGCAATAACTTTATTCCTTTTTTGAGGCAGCTCCTCTATGGCTGCATATGTGCAGCGGTTTGTCGCTACCCAGTATGAAAGGGCACAAGGTACCGACAGATATTCACCCCAACCGTCACTGTTATAAGGATCTCCATTCCATTTTGAGACAACATCATCTGTTCCATGAATCTCAAACAATGGGATAGGGGAGCTTGGTTTAAGAGTAGTATACATCCACTTCATTGTAAGTCCTGAAACAGGTGCAACTGCTGCAAATTTATCTGGAACTTTATATGCAAGCAGATAGCACATCTCTCCTCCATTGGAGTGCCCTGTAGCAAAGATATTCTCTTTTGAAAGTGAATACTCCTTCTGAAGATGTTTTACAAGTTTAATTGTAAAGCCCACATCATCCCTTTTCCAATTGTTCTCTTTATGGAAAGAGTACCCCACATCCCAGCAGTGTTCGCCTTTAAAATCTTGTGGACCACAGGGATAACAGACCGCAAAGCCATATTTGTCCGCTATTGGATTGAAACCAAAGAGTGTTGCCGGAAATTTGTTTGCGCCATAACCGTGAAATACAACTACGAGAGGAGCACCCGGTTTAAGATCCGCAGGCCTGTAGAGGTAATATGTGTATTTTATTCCTTTGTGGGATAATTCCTGTTTGCATAAACTTCCACTCCCTTCTTTATTTTGGGCAAATGATATTCCCGACAGACAGAGAAATAACAGAAATATTGGAATAAATCTCTTCATTGACATATATTTTGGAATTATTTTCAAATCAGGATTAATTACTGTTTACATGAGCAGTTAATAATTGCAAAAATAACAATAATTTAATAGCTATAATATTTGAAAATCGTAATTTTGCGCCTGTATAGAGAATTCTTTATAAGAGTATAAAGTAATATGGAAATTAAACCAATAGCACATATATCTACAATATTTCCCGAGAAATTTGGAGTTCCGCGTCAGAGCGGACTTGACAGAAGTCTAAAGGGGAGAATTGTATTTGAAAAGGAGTTCAGAAACAGGGAGGCTTTACGGGGACTCGACTCAGTTTCTCATCTCTGGCTCATTTGGGAGTTTTCAATGAACAGGAGTATTTCTGGAGAGTGGCAGCCTACTGTACGTCCACCACGTCTTGGAGGCAATACACGTATGGGCATTTTTGCTACAAGATCTCCTTTCAGGCCCAATCCTCTTGGATTGTCTTGTGTCGAGATACTCTCAATTGATTATGAGGCACATGATGGACCTGTTATAGAAGTGGCCGGTGCCGATATGGTAGATGGAACGCCAATATATGATATCAAACCATATATTAAATATTCTGATTGTTGGCCCAATGCCGTATGCAATTTTGTAGATGGCCTTGCAGAAAACCATTTGGAAGTTGTTTTTCCGCCTGAATTGAAGAGAAAGATAGATGATGTATCATTGGCAGAATCTATAATTGAGGTTTTAAAATTGGATCCAAGACCGTCATACCACAATGATTCAAACAGAGAATATGGAATCTCTTTTTCCAATTACAATATCCGTTTCAGAGTAAATGAGAATATTCTCGAGATTGTTGATGTGCAATTGAAAGGGCAATAAAAAAACGAGTCCGGATCAAAATTGCTTTTAACCCGAACCCCTTGTATGGATGTTTTCAAATTAAATGAAAATATATTTCAGAATGAAAAGTATTGCCAGAATTGCCATTGCCGGCGTAACTTTTTTCCATTTTCCGCATATCAGATTCATAAACACATAAGTTATCATTCCTATAAGAATTCCATTTGAGATAGAGTAGGACAGAGGCATCAATACAACACATATAAATGCAGGTATAGATTCAGAAAAATCATCAAAAGGTATATTCTTTATTGGTTCAAGCATCAGAAGACCTACAAGTATAAGTGCCGGCGCTGTAGCTGCAGCAGGAATTGAAAGGAATAGAGGTGAGAAGAAGAGTGCAATCATGAAACATACTCCAACCGCGAATGCTGTAAGACCTGAGCGTCCACCTTGCGCAACACCAGCAGCACTCTCTACATAAGTTGTGGTAGTTGATGTACCCAAACAAGAACCTGCAGTTGTTGCAATTGCATCTGCCATAAAAGCCTGGTTCAATCTCTTGATCTTTCCATTATTATCTACCATACCTGCCTTATTGCATACACCTACAAGTGTTCCAACGGTATCAAACATATCAATAAAGAGGAATGTAAATACTACCACAACCATATCATGAGACAAAATATTTTCAAATTCAAATTTGCAGAAAATAGGGCTGATTGATTCAGGTTGTGAAAGAACACCTTTAAACTCTGTAACTCCCATAGGAATACCAATCAACATGGTAATAAGTATTCCGATAAGAATGGCACCAGGAAGATTTTTAGCATATAAGAAACCCGTAATAACGATTCCAATGAAGGCAAGAAGAGCAGAGCCTGAAGTAATATCTCCAAGTGCAACAAGAGTTGCATCATCCTGAACAATTACACCTGCACTTTCAAGACCGATAAATGCAATGAAGAGACCAATTCCAGCTCCAATTGCATGTCTAAGGCTTAAAGGGATTGCATTTACAATAAGTTCCCTCACATTTGTTATAGTAAGAATGATAAAAATTATACCCTCTATAAGTACAGCAGTAAGTGCAAATTGCCATGAGTAACCCAATCCAAGACATACGCTATATACAAAGTATGCATTAATACCCATACCAGGAGCTAGTCCAAAAGGAAGTTTGCCAATAAAAGCCATTGCAAGACATCCGATAATTCCTGCAAGTGCAGTTGATGTAAAGACAGCTCCTCCGGGCATTCCCTCAAGCTGGCTGAACATAGAAGGGTTAACTGCAAGAATATAAGACATTGTAAGGAAAGTGGTGATTCCTGCTATTATCTCCTTGCGTACAGTTGTGTTTGATGGATTGAATCCAAATAGTTTAGTTAACATAGACCCCATACTCCTATAATCTGAAAATTATTTACCTGTTTTTCTCCCGACAGACCAACAGTACCAGGAATTGCTTTATACATGGCAGAGAGCGACCAGTTTTTTGAAAAATCTTTAGAGTGGCCCGAGTATGTCAAACCACCGAGCCAGCAGTAGTTGTATGACATCTCATTATTTAGACCGTCGGGACGGAACATCTCAACAGTAGATGTAAGACATCCTCTGTCTGTGTCATACAATAACTGCACATTCTGTGCTTTCACTTCAGATGTGACAAGAGCAAATAAGGTAATAACAATAAGTGTCAATAGTTTTTTCATAGTGGATGGATATATTATTGTGCAAATAAACGAATAAAATTTGATATTTTAGCCTTATATCCTATATTTACAAACCAAATGGTTTAAATACTGCTTATTTTATAATCCTATAATTATATGAGAAGATCTTTAATAAGTTGTATAAAGTTATTTCTTGTTGCTTCCATATTGACACCATTGTCAACTTTGGCACAGATAGGAATATCTGATTCAAATTCAGAAATTTATAAGTACCCATCTCAAGAAAGGATTGAGCGAAAGGTAGATTCTATTTTCAAAACACTCTCAACAAGGGAGAAGATAGCCCAAATTATGGTAATCAACTTCACTTCAAAAGAGAGCAAGGATATATTCAAAATGCAGAAAAGACTTGTAAGTAAAGAGAAAATTGGCGGACTTATTCCGTTGGGAGACGTATATGTTCCAGCAATAGAGAAACTCAACACACTTCATAAATTGGCTAAGATTCCAATGCTCATCACCCTTGATGCAGAGTGGGGAGCAAGTATGCGTTGGAGTGAAATACCGGATTATCAGCTGTTTTTACAATTGGGAGCATTAAGCGATGATTCATTGGTATATGAGGTGGGCAAATCAATTGCACAGGAGTGCCGTGCCCTTAAGATTCAAGTGAATTATTCACCTTGTGTAGATTTGAACAACAACCCTGAACGTCATATTGTTAACATTAGATCCTTTGGTGAAAACAAGTATAAAGTTGCAAGATTCGCTTCTGCCATGATGCATGGCTTACAGGATGGAGGTGTTGCAACTTGTGCAAAACACTTCCCGGGTCATGGAGATACAGATGTAGATTCGCATGTGGCACTTCCAATTTTGCCATATACAACCGAAAGATTGGATACTCTCGAACTCTTTCCATTCAAGCATCTTATTAACGATGGAATAGATATGGTAATGGTAGGACATATGAGCATCAAATCATTAGATTCTACCGGAACTCCATCTTCAATCTCAAAACCTATTGTTACAGGACTCTTAAGAGAAAAGTTGGGTTTTAATGGCATAATTTGTACAGATGCCCTTGATATGCACGGTGTATCAAAAGAGAGCGGTCTTGAGAAGAAATATATTCCTTTGGCAGCATATAAAGCAGGAATTGATATTCTGCTGATGCCTGAAGAGGTTGAAAGCTCCATTACAGTTATAGAAAATGCCCTCAAAAATGGAGAGATTACCATTGAGGGACTTGACATGAGAGTAAAAAAGATGCTTGCACTTAAAGCTCGTCTTGGTCTCTTTGAAAAGGGTTATGATCCTATTATTGATATGGAAAAGCTTCATTTGTTTACAGATATGGAGACAAAAGATGGCATAATGGAGAAGAAACTCGACCTTATAAAAAGAGTGTCTAAGGAGACAATGACAGTTGTTTTCAATGATAATTCTGCAGGATTTGGAATCCCTGTTTCGTTTGAAGGCAAAAGAGTGGCATATGTAGGATTCAAGAATCCAAAACTTGGCTATGAATTTGGAGTAATTGCCAACAGATACGGCAATGTAGATACTATTCTTCTTGGTAATAACGCCTCTGTTGAAGAGTTGAAGAGGACACGTGAAAGATTGAAGAATCATGACCTCATTATCTTTGGTTTCAATGAAACCAACCAACGAATGAAGCAGAATTATGGAATAGTAAAGGAAGAGGCTAAATATATTACCGATTGGGCGGCAGAGCAACCGATGATAGCAGTCTACCTTGGTTCTCCTTACGCAATTACACAAATACCGGGATACAGGAACTTTACTTCGTACATAGTCGGTTATTTCAACAATCAAGTAAATAACTTTGCCGCGGCCCAGTTGGTATTTGGTGGAATTCCTGCAAAAGGAGTGCTTCCTGTTACATCAGGTTCATATAAAGAGGGTGAATCTGTAATCATCCCTTACAGATACAGGGAGGAGTACCACCATTATATAGGATCAAAAGATGACTCATTGAATCTTATAAAATATGAAATGAAAGAGATGAGTCCGGCATTTACATTATTACCTCAAGTTGCAGAACTTGTAGCTGGCGGCAAAATGAGGCTTACAGACAGAGTATGTGATATTCTTGTTGAAGATAATGCAAATATGAGTGTTGAGACTCTTCTCAAAGGATATAAAAACAGTGTAAATGCCAATTATTTGAAGGCTTTGATTGGAAAATACCGCAAATGCAAACCAATTGAAGAGGTTGCTGCAGAGATGGCAGAAAAGATGGGTATGCGCAACACAACTATATCTGAGAATGTGGTTACAACAGGCTACGACCTTAACAAATATTACTTTACGCTAAGAAACGGTGGCAAATACGAAGGTAAAGAGGTGATGTCGCCGCAGGCTGCAGAACTTGTACTCAAATTTATCTGGTAACAGATGAACCAAATATTGTGGAGTTAATAAAAAAGTAATTAACTTTGCAGAGCTGTTAGGGGTGCTGGACATAAAAGTCTGGCTGAGATTACACCCTATGAACCTGAAATGTATAATAACAGCGCAGGGAAACGGTATTGTATTCATTGTCAAGAGGCTTTGGGCAAGCTGTTTTTCCGGTTGTTCAAAAATTAATATGATGAATACCACAATATCTAATAGAGTGCTTTCAGATGCAATTGCAGCTGTAAGGTCAATTGGCCCTCTTGTGCACAATATCACAAATTATGTAGTAATGAACAATTCAGCCAATGCTCTTCTGGCAATTGGCGCCTCTCCTGTAATGGCTCATTGGGTAAGTGAGATGGAGGAGATGACATCTATTGCAAGCTCTCTTGTAATTAATATTGGAACACTCGACGACAAATGGATTGATGGAATGTTGGCTGCAGGCAAAGCTGCAAACAAAAGGGGAATACCTATTGTTCTTGATCCTGTAGGTGCAGGTGCCACAAGCCAGCGTACAGATGCAGCCATGAAGATAATAGAGCTTTGCCGTCCCACAATTATCAGGGGTAATGCGAGTGAAATTATGGCACTTGTAGATGCAAGTGTAAAGAGTAGGGGTGTTGACAGCAGCGCTTGTAGTGATGATGCATTGGACTCTGCCAAAAAACTGGCATCTGAAACAGGCGCAGTAGTAGTTATAAGTGGAGAGACAGATTATATTACTGATGGCAAAGAGGTTCATAGAGTAGAAGGAGGAGATCCTGTTATGACAACAGTAACGGGTATGGGTTGTACTTCTACGGCTATTGTAGGAGCTTTTGCTGCCGCAGTAAAAAATCCCATGGTGGCTGCAACAGCTGCTATGGCAGTTATGAGTCTTGCAGGAGAAAGGGCAGCCGCCAATTCAAAAGGAAACGGCTCAATGCAACTGAATTTCCTTGATGAGCTATATAGATTGAATGGAGCGGATTTTCACTGCAGGAATGAAAAAGTAAAGAATTATTTGAAGCTATATTTGGTTACCGACAGGACTCTCTCACTTGGACGCACACTGGAAGAGGTTGTTTCAGAAGCAGTTGAAGGTGGTGTAACAATGGTGCAGCTGAGGGAGAAAGAGGCCTCTACCGGCGAGTTCATTGAGTTGGCTTTGAGAGTTAAAAATATTTTAAAGCCATACAATGTGCCATTGATAATCAATGACAGGATAGATGTAGCTCTTGCTGTAGATGCCGACGGTGTTCATATAGGCCAGTCAGACATGTTGTACAGCGATGCAAGAAAGATTTTAGGCCCAGAAAAGATAATTGGCCTCTCTGTGGAGAATCTTGATGATCTTGTAAATGCCAACGGACTTGATGTTGACTATGTTGGAATATCTCCTGTATATGGCACGCCAACAAAAACCGATACTGCTGAACCATTCGGTCTTGAAGGGTTGAAAGAGGCTGTAAGATTGTCTCTCCACCCTACGGTGGCAATAGGTGGAATGAATCACAATACTGCAGCAGATGTTGTGGCAACAGGTTGCGACGGTATTGCAGTTGTAAGTGCAATTTCTTCGGCCGAAAATATTAAGGAGGCATCTTCTGAACTTAAGAGAATTGTTGATGCCAATTTCAGAGAGAGCTGGTGTCAGCAGATTTGGAGAGCCTCAAACAAGATATATCAGAAAATTTTGGGATTGGAGTTCATTTCAAAGTTGTCTGACGGCACTCTTGATATGGAAATCTTTTCAAGGTATATAGCTCAGGATGAGATATATTTGGGCAGTTACTATCGCAATATGTTTGCACTTGCAGATATGATGGATAATAAATCTGATAAGGAGCTCTTTCTTTCATTTGCGCAGAGCGGTATGGAGGGAGAGAAGGCAATGCACGAGCTGCTTATACAAAAATATGGGATGAGTCTGACTGTAAAACCATCTGTTGTTACTGCCGGATACAATAATTTGATTAAAGATGCAATAAACAGTGGCAACAAGTATTGTGCGCTTGCTGTGATGCTCCCATGTATGTGGATATACAATAGGGTAGGACTGCATATACTAAAGATGTCGGAATTGGAAAATAATCCATACAAAGAGTGGATAGAAGAGTATGGAAACGAAGAGTTTACAATAGGCGTAAACAGAGTTCTTGACATTATTGACAATTGGGCTTCAGAGGCTGATTCAGATACAATTGAAGAGATGAACCGTCTCTACCTGATGGCTGCCGTATATGAATATGCATTTTGGGATTATGCATATTGCGGAGAAGATAAATCATACGAATACACAAAATCGTTAGAAGGATGGATATAAAGAGTTCAGGAGAGTTCGGATTTATAGATTCGATTAAGAAACAGTTTAAAGTGCCGGCTGGAGTATTGGGAATAGGTGATGATTGTGCCGTTATACCGAGTGAGGGAGGCGAACTTATTTACTCAACGGATATGCTTATGGAGGGGATCCATTTTTTAAGGGGTGCTGCCTCGCCAGAAGATATAGGCTGGAAATCTCTTGCGGTAAATTTGAGCGACATTGCTGCAATGGGAGGTGCTCCTGTAGCTTCATTCCTTTCTATAGCTTTACCTAAAGATGCACAGGGTGAGTGGGCAGAACGTTTTATTGCCGGTTATGCCGAATTGAGCAAAAAATTCAATGTGCCTCTTCTTGGCGGTGATACAACCTCCTCGCTTAGGGACATAGCCATTAACGTGGGTGTGATGGGGCATATGCCATTGGGAAAATCTCTAAAAAGGAGTGGAGCCATTGTTGGCCACTCTATTTATGTTACTGGAACGTTGGGCGATTCAGCAGGAGGGCTTCAGGCAATATTGAAAGGTTTTGAAACAGATGTATCTGTAGATGCTTTGTTGCAGAGTCATATAAGACCCTACCCTCGAATTAATGAGGGAAAGGAATTGTCGAACACTGACCTTGTAGGTGCAATGATGGATATTTCTGATGGAATAGCTTCTGATTTGAGACATATATTGAAGGCCTCTAATGTGGGAGCTGTGGTTGATTTGGACTCTATTCCACTGTCGGGAAGCTTAGTCTCTGTATGCGACAGATATGGAATGGATGCAACAATGCTTGCTATTGGTGGTGGTGAAGATTATGAATTGCTCTTTACTGCACCAGATAAAATAGAGAAGCATTTGCAATTCCCAGTCTATAAAATTGGCGAAATTACCTCTGGGAATGAGTTGGTATGGAGAAGTAATGGCAAGACCGTAGATTGGGATATTACAGGATTTAAACATTTTTGATTATGAAGAAGAGATATTATAGGGTGCTTACAATAGCAGGAAGTGACTCTGGAGGAGGAGCTGGAATTCAGGCAGATATTAAAGCGATAAGTGCAATGGGATGTTTTGCAGCATCTGCAATTACTGCTGTAACTGTGCAGAATACTTTGGGAGTTGAAGCAGTACACCCTGTCCCGCTTGATATATTGGAGGGACAGATAGATGCCGTTTTATCTGATATTGGTGCAGACGCAATCAAGATTGGAATGTTGCACTCGGCGGATGTTGTAAATATTGTTGCTGATAAGATCGGGCAATATGGAATCAAGAATGTGGTTCTTGATCCCGTAATGGTCTCAACCTCCGGCCACAGACTTATTGAGGAGAGTGCTGTGGAGGTTATTAAGAGCCGTTTGATGCCATTGGCCAGGGTTCTCACTCCAAATGTACCTGAGGCTGAAATTTTAATAGGAAGAGAAATTATTGGAGAATGTGATTTTAAAGATGTTGCCAAAGAACTCTCGGAGAGTTATGGTATATCTGTTCTTTTGAAGGCAGGACATCTGTCGGGAGACAAATTGACTGATTACTTTTACAATGCAGAAGAGAAATCCTATACACTACTCTCTTCCAAGCGAGTAGATACTCCAAATACACATGGTACAGGCTGTACGCTCTCATCTGCATTTGCTGCAGCTCTTGCCAAAGGTGCAGATTTGACGAGTGCGGCCAGACTTGCAAAAGGCTATATCGAACAAGCTATAATTTCTGGAGCCGACTACGAAATAGGAAAAGGTCACGGCCCGGTGAACCATTTCTTTCAGATAGTTTGATTCAATTTTAATTTCTTTCTTTTAACTTGTGCCTTAAAAGAATGATTGGTTTAAAAATTTATGGTGTAAAATAGACATATGAAAATCGAAGAAGCCATACTTTACTGCTTGCATACACATACATAGAAAAAGGAGAGTTCGCTTTGGTAGAGAAGCCTAAGCCTACATTGATAGAACCTGCCGATGCCATTGTTCGTGTGACAATGAGCAGCATCTGTTCGAGCGACCTGCATATCAAGCACGGAAGTGTACCCCGTGCAGTGCCGGGTATCACTGTAGGACATGAAATGGTGGGAGTGGTAGAAGCCGTAGGCGAGGTTGTTGCCCTTTATGACCGTCCGCAAATCCTTCCGCTTCCAGATATGTATGGCAAGGACCTTACCTTCAAGACTGGAGGCGTGGATGGATGCGATTGCGAGAAGTCCTTCACTTGATTGAACAAGGAAAGATTGATACCACTCCACTCATCACGCACAGCTTCCCATTGAGTGAAATTGAAGAAGCCTATCGCATTTTTGAGAATAAATTGGATGGGGTGATTAAGGTGGCAATAGTCTGATAATATACTACTTCCAAAAATGTAACTAGATCACTCAAACAAAAATAGCACCCGTAAAGAGTTCATTATGTCGTAGATTTTAAAGAATCTCTTTAAAATCTTCAAAGTATTGAGGATTAGGAATGTATCATATTCCTATTTCCGATGCAGAAAGTGTAGATGATTATCAATCAGCTATTTAGCACTCTAAAAGGTACAACCACTCATTTGGCAAGTCGTTGAGAATGTGTAAGTTAGTGATTTTCAACGCACTTTTCGCCT
>JAFZFL010000077.1 GCA_017555925.1 Bacteroidales bacterium
AACTAATTTTGAGAGATTATTTGATCTTGTAACCAGATTTGTGGAGGAATATTAGCCTCGTACTTGTATTTTAGAGGGAAAATTTATAGGTTTGCCTGCTCATTTAGCTGATGTACTGTATTATGAGAATTGCTATCATAGGCGCAGGCAATATGGGTGGAGCCATTGCCAAAGGCCTTTCCAAAAGTACTCTTTTTGCTCCTCAGGATATCACATGTACTGCAAAGTCGGCAGCTACAACTGAACGGCTTGGCAATCTTGTCCCAGGAATCAATATCTACACAGACAATTGTAAAGCTGTTAAAGATGCAGATTTTGTAATCATATCTGTAAAGCCTTGGCTCATGGAGAGCATATTGTCTGAAATTTCTCCTGTTCTTGATTTCAGCCGTCAGGTTGTAATTTCGGTAGCTGCTGGAATACCATTTGAGCAGCTTTGCACATATTTGAATACAGATCCTTCTGTACCTACTCTCTTTAGAGTCATTCCCAATACTGCTGTAGAGGTACAGTGCAGCATGACATTCATTGCATCACATAATGCAACTCCCGAGCAGTGCGAGACTGTTGAAAGAATCTTTAAGGAGCTTGGTCATGTAATTATGATAAACGAGTCGCACATGGCCTCTGCTACAATTCTTGCTTCATGCGGTATAGCTTTTGCTATGCGCTATATCCGTGCTGCTGCCGAAGCTGGTGTGGAGTTGGGATTCAGCCCTGCAATGGCTCATAATATCGTTGAGCATACAGTCAAGGGTGCTGCAGAACTGCTGTTGCAGAGCGGAAACCACCCGGAGGTTGAGATTGACAAAGTAACCACCCCTTATGGCATAACAATTAAAGGCTTGAATGCCATGGAGAATGAGGGTTTTACCTCGGCTGTTATCAAAGGTCTCAAAGCCTGTATGAAATAGTGGGTTATGGGAAGAATAGCAGTTAAAATTGGCAGTAATGTTCTTACACGCCAGGATGGGTGTTTGGATATAACCAGAATATCTGCAATAGTAGATCAAGTTGCGGAACTGCATAAAAGGGGAGAACAGGTGATACTTATCTCATCAGGTGCAGTTGCATCTGGCCGCAGTATAGTAAAAGCGGACAAAAAGTTGGACCCGGTATCGCAAAGGCAGCTCTTTTCTGCAGTAGGTCAGGCAAAACTTATAAACAAATACTATGAACTTTTCCGTGAACACTCAATTGTTTGCGGACAGGTACTCACTACAAAAGAGAGTCTTGGTACACGTATGCACTACCTTAACCAGAGGAACTGTATGGAAGTGATGTTGTCAAATGGTATCATTCCAATTATAAATGAGAATGACACCATTTCGGTTACGGAGCTCATGTTTACAGATAATGATGAACTGTCGGGATTGGTAGCAACTATGATGCGAGTAGACAAACTAATAATACTCAGCAATATAGATGGAATTTACAATGGTAATCCAAATGACTCTTCAAGCTCTGTGCTGCGCATAGTTGAGAGTTCAAGTGATGACCTTTCAGATTATATACAGACAGGACGCTCATCTTTTGGAAGAGGTGGAATGCTCACAAAGTGTCATATTGCACGCAAAGTGGCCGAGGAGGGAATTCCGGTTGTCATTGCAAATGGTAAACGTGACAATATTCTTTTGAAAATAATTGATGCTCCCGACAGCTCAATCTTTACCCTTTTTGTACCTGCTTCAAGAGCTGTAAGCGGTGTGAAAAAGTGGATTGCCCATTCGGAGGGTTTTGCAAAAGGTAGAGTAAAGATTAATGAAGGTGCAGAGAGTGCCCTTAAGGGGGCAAAAGCCACAAGTCTGCTGCTTGTTGGTGTTATTGATGTGGAGGGTGAGTTTGAAAAGGATGATATTGTTGAGATTGTAAATAAGTCAGGTGAGAGGATTGGAGTAGGTTGTTCTGCATATTCGAGTAAAAATGCCAGAGAGTTGGCAGGATGTCATAATGTAAAACCGGTAATCCATTATGATTACCTATATTTGGATTAGCTATGTCAGTATTATCTATGATAACAAGGGCGGCAGAGGCTTCTGCCTCTCTTGCCTTGGTTGAGAGCCAAAAAATCACTTCTGTACTTCTATCTGTTGCATCTGCTTTGAGAGAGAACACTTCAGCAATTCTTGCAGCCAACATGTGCGATCTTAACCGTATGGATAAGAGCGACCCTAAATATGACAGGCTCAAACTTACAGAGGAGAGAATTGTATCAATAGCTGCCGATATGGAGAGTGTTTCGCAATTGCCGTCACCTCTTGGTAAAGTGCTGTCTGAAACCGTGCGTCCGAATGGAATCTCAATTAAAAAGGTTTCTGTTCCTTTTGGTGTTGTAGGAGTAATATACGAAGCAAGACCAAATGTTACGGCAGATGTTTTCTCGCTCTGTTTGCGAAGCGGTAATGCAGCTATCCTTAAAGGCGGTTCAGATGCGGATTCTACAAATAATAAGATTGTTGAAATAATCCATTCAGTTCTAAAAGATTATAACATTGATACAGCAGTATGTACTCTACTTCCTTCAAGCAGGGAGGCTACCTCATTGCTGTTAGGAGCTGTAGGTAAGGTAGATGTAATTATTCCTAGAGGAAGCGGAGCCCTTATAAATTTTGTAAGGGAGAACTCCAAAGTGCCGGTTATAGAGACTGGAGCTGGAATATGCCATACCTATTTTGATATTGATGGAGATCTGTTGAAAGGAGCCCGGATAATAAATAACGCAAAGACCCGTAGAGTAAGCGTTTGCAATGCATTGGATACATTAATTGTTCACTCTGCAAGAGTACCGGATCTTCCAGAACTTTGTAAATTATTGAAAGATAGCAATGTA
>JAFZFL010000078.1 GCA_017555925.1 Bacteroidales bacterium
CAAAAACCGACGCCAACTTGATGAGAAGTTGCTGAAAATTAAGCATACCGACAAAACTCTTGAAAATATAACTGACCGCTATCAGAAGGAACTTGAAGAGATCCAGAGCAGTAAAAAAGAGATAATAGCCCAAGCCAAAAAGGAGGCTCAGGAGATCCTACAACAGGCAAACAGACAGATTGAGGCCACCATCAAGAGCATTAAGGAGGCTCAGGCAGAGAGGGAGCGTACAAAACTGGCACGCAAAGAGCTTGAAGAGTTCAACAAAAACCTTATTGAGGGTCGCGACAGTGAGTCCGACCAGAAGATTGCCGCTAAAATGCAACAGCTCATTGAGCGCAAGAAGCGCAAGGAAGAGCGCAAGAGAGAGGCTGAGAAAAGAAAAGGGCACTCTGCCGAGAGCGGAAATGCGGATATAAGTGGCAACGCCCAGGATATGAATATGGCAAACCGTCCGCTCGCCGTTGGAGATAAGGTAAAACTGAAAGGAAGGGATCTGATTGGTGAGATTATCCAAATTGGAGGAAAAGATATAACCATATCTGTCGGGAATATAATAAGTAAAATGGATAAGAGCGCTGTTGAACGCATTTCAAACAAAGAGTTTGGCAAAGCGCTCACCCAACAGCCCAAACAGATAAGCAACCACAGTGCGAGTTTGAGTGAAAGGAAACTCAACTTCAAACCGAGCATTGATGTAAGGGGAGAACGTCTTGTTGACGCCCTTGACATTGTTGGCAGATTTATAGATGATGCACTTATGGTGGGAATGGATCAGGTGAAGATTCTTCACGGTAAGGGCAACGGAATATTGAAGGAGGAGCTGAGGAAATATATCAAGACCATCCCGGGCGTAGAGTCATGCAAAGACGAAGATATAAGATTCGGCGGCTCCGGAATAACAATTGTAACATTTACAGATTAGATATATACTTATGAAGCAAAAGAATATTGTAACCCTGTTTTTTATTTCAATCTCTGCATTTTTATTGCAGTCATGTTCAAACGGAGAGAAACCAGAAAATGTAGCAACAGATTTTTTGGATGCATATCTCTCTACCGACTATGCCAAAGCGGCAGAGTTCTGCACACCTGAACTTGGAAAAGACTTGAGTGAAGCCGTTAGGGAGTTGGAGAGTCTTGCTCCTGAAGTAAAGGAGCTTATGAAGAGACATACCAGCAACTATACACCTCAGATTACTGCGGTTGAGGAACCCAAGGGCAGAGATACTGTCATTGTCAGCTACTCAATAATTAACAGGCCTAAAAAAGACTCCATATCTGTTGGAGGGGATGTGATTATAGAGAAGCAGCTCTCTCTTGTAAAAATTGAGGACAACTGGAGAGTAGCTGCCCTCAACAACAATAAATAGCACTTAAACAATATTTATTCCACTATAACATCAGTATATACACCAGAATTCCGGCTATATAACCCAGGAAGGCTCTCCATGTTATATTTTTAAGATACCAGCCAAATGAGAGTCTGGTCATTCCCATTGCCACTACTCCTGCAGCAGAGCCTATTATGAGAAGGCTTCCGCCAACTCCTGCACAATAGGCAAGCAACTCCCAGAATTTTCCATTTTGCACAAAAGCTGCCGCATAAGTACCTGCTTCAACCAAAGCCGGATCTGCCAATGGATACATACCCATAGCTGCAGCAACCAAAGGTACATTATCAACCATTGAAGATAAAACACCAATTGCACCCGTAACAATGTAGACATTCTGGGTCATAGAGTCGAGATGAGCGGCCAATGCCTTCAATAATCCCGCCTCCTGCAAGGCACCAACAGCCATAAGTATACCAAAGAAAAAGAGAACTGTTGGAATATCAACCACCTTTATAATCTTTGGAATACGGAGTTTGTTACTCTCTTTGATCTCATTATGTTTGGTATACATCACCTCTGTAATCAACCATAAAAGGGCCATTACCATCATTACTCCAACAAATGGAGGAAGACCTGTAAGGGCTTTGAAGATTGGAACCGAAACCAGTCCTATAACACCAACAAAAGAGATTATTGCCTTTTCAATTCTTGTAACCTGAGGATACATGCGTTCACTCTCCTCAAATGCATCTGCATTAGGATCGTCAAGAGCATTTCCGTTTACTTTACCAAGCGACAACAGCAATGGAACAACTATAGAAACTATACTTGGAACAATAAGGTGAGGAATCAGGGCATCGGAGGTCACATTACCCTTGACCCACAACATAATTGTAGTAACATCACCAATTGGAGACCACGCACCGCCTGCATTTGCCGCAAGAACAATAATTGACGCAAACCATAATCTTACAGTTGGATCCTGTATAAGCTTGTACATTATGGCTATCATTATGATTGTTGTTGTCATGTTGTCGAGAGTTGCCGACATAAAAAAGGTTAAAACAGAGAGTATCAGAAGGAGCATTTTTCTATTTTTGGTTTTGATTACGTGGGCAACAAGAGAAAAACCGCCATAACAGTCTACCATCTCCACAACAACCATTGCTCCAAAAATAAAACATACAATAGATGAAACCTCACCAAGCTGATGCAGAATCTGCACCGGCGCCAATTGGGGAGAGACCACCGAATACAATACCCACAAACCTACAGTCATCAAAAGAGAGACGGCTGCCTTATTAACTTTTGTCAAATGCTCAAAAGCAATAGCCATATAGCCCACAACAAAGAGAATAATCATTGATATTTGCATAAAAACACTCTTTAGAATACCCTATAATTTAAAACGGCGCGAAAGTAAGCACAAATTGTTACGAAATTATTAAATTCTTCATCTTTTTTGTTCATATCTTTGCCGCATGAAAATTTTTGACACCCATATACACAGCAATTTTTCTCCCGACAGCAAGGCTTCCATTGAGCAATACACAATTGCAGCAAGAGAGAAAGGTATTGATACCATAACCATTACAGACCATCTTGATATTGACGCGCCCCTACGGGAGTCTGAAAAAGAGAATCTCTTTATATTTGACCCTGCAGAGAGGGAAAAAGAGATAGAGAGAGTGGAGAGAGACTGCAACATAACCATATACAGAGGCATTGAAGTGGGTTTGCAGCCTCACTGTATGAACAAAATCAAAGAGTTTACCGGCAAATACAAATTTGATACTGTAATAGCCTCCCTCCACTTCATAGACCATGAAGATCCCTATTATGGCGATTACTACATTGGGAAAAGTGCAAAAGAGGCCTATGGACATGCTTACGAAGTTATGCATAAAGCAGCTGTCCAATATGGCGATTTTGACATTCTTGGCCATTTCGATTACATTGCACGCTATTCGCCTTATGAGGTAAAGGATATAACGTTCAGAGAGTATTCAGATGCCCTTGATCCGCTTTTAAAATATATGGCACAGGAGGGCAAGGCTCTTGAAATAAATACAAAAACTTACCGCAACCACAAAGGATATACTCCTACCCTTGACACCGGGATACTCAAACGCTTCAAGGAGTTGGGTGGTGAGTGTATAAGCCTTGGATCAGATTCACACGAAGATTGGCGTTTGGGTGAGAATTTTGAAAAGTTTGCAGAAATTGTCAAGAACTGCGGCTTCAAAAGACTGGTCTATTTCAAGGAGCGGAAGCCACAGTTCTACAACATTGATTAACTTATTTTTAACTATTGGACCAGTTTGTCATAAACATCCAAAATTATATGCTCCATTGCACTATAGTACTCTTCAAACAGCTCCTTTGAGTACGGCTTGCCATTGCTCTTTTCTATAAGTTCATTGCCCAATACAAAGATCTGTTTCTGGGCAGGTGCCAATTGTTGCATATATCCTGTTCCCTGAGGATTGTATATGAGTGAAAAATTATAGTACTTGTCTCCGTTTCCCCGCTTTACAGGAAAGATTTTGCTCTTCAGGGCAAGTGAAAGGTCGCAGGCAAGGGCATTTTCCGGATTTTGCCCAAGTCCCTTACTCTCCATTATTTCATCTGCTCCATTACCCCTGCGCACCATAAACTTTGGCTGATTCTCCTTTGCTTTAACAAATATTGGAACTGCCACTCCAACAGGCGGATAACCCAAAAGTGTCCACATTACCGTTTCAAGAGGATCTTCGCCTGCCTTCACTCCTTTAAACACCATTACAGATGTAGTTGACTCTCTTGGAATAAAATCCTGATCTATAAACCATCCGCTGCCCCTCTGCAGAATGCCCCCACCCTTTACACTATTCTCCTTTACAAGATCTATATCCAATAAAGAGTGGTAAAATGAACGTGACAAGGAGTTGAAAATCCATTCAGGGGTTATATCTCCTGCCCTGCCTATATGTGATTTTATTATGTTTTCGGCATTGGTATATCTCA
>JAFZFL010000079.1 GCA_017555925.1 Bacteroidales bacterium
GATACAGTGCCTTTTGTACTTATAGCTTTCCTTGGCGTAATGAACCCTCGCGATTTGTTGCTTATGATTGCATTCCAATACTTTATGAAGTTGGGTATTGAGGTCTTTTTTGGAACACCGCTTGCGTATGCAACAATACATATTTTCAAGCGCACTCTCTTTAAGGCCAGGGCAGATGAAAAGAGAGACAATATGCAGAACTTTCTTTAAAATTGGGCTTATGGAGACTCTGGTAAGGTATTCTGTATTGGATAGTAATATGCCTCGTGAATTTATATTGCTTCAGGGACGTGGGTGCAAATGGCGTAAGTGTATATTCTGTGACTATCATAATGATGTGGGCAACAACAGCTACTTTGTTAATCTTGAGGTATTGGAAAGAGTTACAGGAGTATATGGAGTTCTTGATGTAATAAACTCAGGTTCAGCTATGGAGCTGGATGACAAAACAGTTGCACTAATACGAAGGGTGGCAATGGAGAGAGGCATTCATACACTATGGTTTGAGGCGCATTGGATGTACAGGTACAAACTGGCTGAGTTTGCAGAGCAATTTGCCCCAATAGATGTAAAGTTCCGTTGCGGTGTTGAGAGTTTTGATCCCAAAATGAGGGAGAACTGGAAAAAGGGAATTTCGCCTGATGTTACTCCGGCAGATATTGCAAAGTACTTTAAGGGTGTATGCCTTTTGTGTTGTACAGATGGTGATTCAAAAGAGAGGATACTATCTGATATTGCAACAGCAAAGGAGTATTTTGAATACTTCAGCATTAATCTTTTCTGCAATAACGGAACATCTGTAAAACGTGATGAAGAACTTGCCAAATGGTTTGAGCAGGAGGTTTATCCCACACTTGAAGGTGCTCCCGGCATTGAGGTTCTGCTTAACAATACAGATCTGGGAGTAGGATAGCACCTTCCTCAGTTAAGGGCTGACGCTATCTCTTTATAGGGGCAATCTCATAGGAGTATGTCATTCTTCCATCTTTATGTGACCTTATTATTTCAAAGTAGTGGCTTCCGTCTGTAAGTTCCCTCTCTTTGCAGGATATTTTATAGATATTGTGGGCCAATAACCCCATTGTCATACGCATATTAATCTCAACAACAGGGTTATAGCAATAATTTTCTTCAATGCGGTTATCTTCAAAAGGAAGATATGCAAACTGGTCAATTCCTATAAAGCCATCATATTTGCCTGAAATGTTTTGGCAGATAAAATCTGTAAGAGACTCTTTTGCAAGGCTTAGAGTCTGCTGCGGTACAAATTTTAAAATCTTATTCTCAATCCACTCATCAGAGGCGAGAATATTGCCTTTGTACATACCATTCTCTGTATAAAACAGCGAGTAGCCTATGAACTCAACAGGGTTCCGGTCTCTTCCTGAGCATTTGAAAAGCATTGCAAACTCCATTACTGGTTTCAGCCTCCTCTCCACAACCACATAGCCATTTTTTTTTATCAGGTTGCGGCACCATCCCTCATCGCTGTGAGATAGGGCCTTTGCCACAAACCTTATACCCTTGCCGCTTCCCGACAGAGGTGCTTTGAGCACAACATTCATATTCTTCTCAAGAAATCCTGCAACTTCATCAATGCTCTTTGCTGCAATCCTGTAGCCTGCTTCAAGAAAATATTGGCGGGAGAGCTTATTATCCGAACCGTTTGAGCCGGTGCGGGAGTTTATATACTCCAGAGCCTCAAGTGCAACTCTACGGTGGGAGAGACCGGTTATAGAGGCAATCTGTTCATTGGAAGGCAAAAGCAAAGGGTTATATCCCTCTTTCAACAACCTCTCTTTCAAAACTGAGTTCCAGCCCCAGGGAACAATCCTCTCCAATGGTTCATCACAATCGGCCACACTATCCAACCCCTTCATGAAACGGGTAAGCGAAGCGCAGTCATTGCCAAAATCAAGTGCGCTTTGGGGAGGTACAAAATGGATGTCACCATTTGCCAGGCAGAGGTCGTGTTCGGGGTTGAAAAGATACATTTTTCAGATTTGCTCTTCCAGTTCAAAGAAATTGACTTTTGGCCACTCCTTTACCCTCTCCATTGCACGGGTAATGCTGCGGTTCATTTGTCGGGCCAGTTGCGGACCATTCCACGATGAACTGTTGGATATGAATACCCAACAGTAGTGGTCATATTTGTCATCTGCAGAAGCTGCTGTTTTTTTCTTTACCTTATATGCCTTTACCATAGCACTGGTGCCAGACATTGAACCTGTCCTTTGCCACTCCCTTGATGTTATGCTCGACCATCCTGCGGGTCTTTGGTCTTTGCTCAGGGGTGTCATGAATTCAATGCTCTCCCTGCTCAAAAAAGATTCTATTCCGGGATGCTCATTAATGGCCGCCACAAATTTGAGCAACTCTACAGGCGATGCCACCCATCCGCCCGCTCCATAGAGGCCATGAACGTCATTGCCTCCCAAGCTCTTCATTACTAAAGAGTCACATCCGTCATAAGCCGGTACAGGCTCTGCCTCCTTAACCTCATAATAGTTGACTTCATTATCCCTTAATCCGCAGCAGTAATTCTCTGCCAGATGAATATCATAGCAACCTGCAGGTGCCAAAACAGAATCCTTCACATATTTATGGTACGGCATTCCGCTCACCTTCTCAATTACCTTTGAGAGAACGATATAACCCAGATTCGAATAATCGAACCAGTCGCCCGGCCTTGCCCTTAGCCTTATCTTTGTGGCATACTCAACCATATCATCCATGCTCAATGGCAGCTCTTTATCCATCCATCTGGCCACCAGATCCCTGTTGAAAGCGGCATCTCCATGCGGATTTGAAAAGCCGCCCAGATGCCTTAACAGATGTTCGACAGTAACTTTTGTAATTTTCTTGTCCCTGTACTTGAGAAAAAGAGTGTCATTAAGAATTCCGCACTCGCCAAAAACCTGACTTTGAGGGGTCAGTTGGCCTGTTTCACATAGTCTCATTATAGCTACAGCTGTAATGAGCTTTGATACGGATGCTATCCTGAAAATATGCTTTACCTCACAAAGAGTGCTGTCCTCAATACAGGCGTATCCGTATCCCTTTGCATAGATGAGACTGTCGTTGCGCATAAGGGCAAATGAGCCTCCTTTAATTCCCCAGTACCTCATAAACCGCTCTATTGCAGCATCAAACTTTTTAGTTTGTGCTGAATCGCTCATAGAGTTGGTAATGAGATGATTAAGCGGAGTGGGCGTTTGCTCGTCCCTCATATGGGAACCTTTGTTTCTGGAGTTTTGGCCAATTCCCCAGGTACGTATGCACAAAACGGAGACAATTACAATTGCCAACAACCAGATGATTTCTTTATGCCTTTTGATTATTTTCATATATGCCAATATCCTGTTTTGTGGTTTTATGCCTGTGGGGTTTGCAAAGTTAATAAAATAATGGTAGAGTTTTTAGCCTATATTTGTAATCAATATTAATTGGACAATATGCAAAAAGTTAATTCTTTTATAGTTGATCATACAAGACTCAAACCTGGAATCTATGAGTCGGAAATCAATGGGGCTTATACGTACGATATCCGTTTTGTAGCTCCACAGGATGCAGCCCATAAGGGAGTCTTTATGAAACCTCAGGTTGCACATACATTGGAACATTTTCTGGCAGACTATCTGAGAACCAAATGCGGCCAGTTTGCCGAAAAATTGCTCTATGTAGGGCCTATGGGTTGTTTGACAGGTTTTTATATTCTTACAACAGAACCGTTTGCACCTGAGTTCTTGAGAGATCTTATTCTTATGGCTGTGGAGCATATTCTTCAGGCACAGGAGGGCGAAATCCCGGGCGCAAGCGAACTTACCTGCGGCAACTGGCAATATTTTGACCTGTCGGGAACAAAAGAGTTCATAAAGGATAGAATAGTTCCCAACTTCAGTTCGGATGAGTTCTCTACGGAGTATCCATATGTTTCAGGTGAATAGTTTTTTGAACAGATAATGAGAAGATTAAAGAATCCGTGGCTTGGTATCCACGGTTACAATTGTTTTGGATGTGCCCCTTCAAATGAGAATGGTGTTCAGATGAGTTATTATGAAGAGGGCAATGAAATCATAAGCATATGGAGGCCCAAACCCCAGTTTCAGGGTTGGATAAATACCCTTCACGGTGGTATACAATCTGTGTTGCTCGATGAAATTTGTGCTTGGATAGTTATTAGAAAAACAGGCAAATCGGGTGTTACAAGCAGAATGGAGACCCGTTTCAGAAAGGGTATCTCTACGTTGGACAGGTATCTTGTAATAAGGGCAGAGGTAATAAGTGAAAGGAGAAATCTGGTTGAAATTAAGGCAAGGATATTCAATGAGGCTGGGGAGTTGTGCTCTGAGGCTACTTGCCAATACTTCACTTTTACACAGGAACAGGCTCCCGGTATGTATGCCAATCCTTGTGAGGCTACAGGTGAGGAGCTGTCGTTGGAAGAGGCAATAGCCATATCACTTGATGATGAGGGTTGCGCAGATGTGGAGAAACTTAAATAAATAATCTGTCGGGAAGAGAATTATGGTATCAGGCGGTTTTATGATAGCGGCATTTGTGGTGGCAATTGCTGTTATGATTCTGGCAATTTCAAAATGGAAGGTGCATCCTTTCCTCTCAATTATGGGTGTTGCCCTTTTGCTGGCAATTGTTATAGGTCTTCCCTTAAATACAATTCCGCAAACAATAGGCAAGGGGTTCTCATCAATATTTGCAAGTATAGGAATTGTAATTATTCTTGGAACACTTATAGGAATGATACTGGAGAAGACAGGGGCGGCGGTAAGGTTGGCAGATGTAATTATGAGAGTGATAGGTCCCAGGCATCCGCAACCTGCAATACTGCTTATCGGATGGCTCGTTTCTGTTCCTGTATTTTGTGATAGCGGTTTTGTTATTGTGAATCCGATAAGGAAATGGTTGGGCAAGAAGAGCAATTGTCCGTCGGGAACACTTACTGTTGCTTTGGCAGCGGGTCTTATGGTATCTCATGTGCTTATACCTCCAACTCCGGGACCGATAGCTGCGGCAGGTCTTGTGGGATTGGAGAGTAATCTTATTCTGGTAATTGCATTTGGAGTTCTGGTATCTGCGGCTCCTTTGGTGGCAGCATATTTCTATTCGACCTATATTGGCAAAAGGGTAAAATCTTTGGATGACATTGATGCCGGAGAGGTGTCAGATGCATATAATGAGAATGAGCTTCCAGGAACGGTGGCTTCGCTTATCCCTATAATTCTTCCGATAGTGCTTATGGGAATGGGATCGGTAGCAAGTATGGCATCAATGGCAGGTACTTTAGGTGAGATATTGGTATTTTTGGGCAAGCCTATAATTGCGCTTGCGGCAGGACTCCTATCTGCACTTCCACTCCTTGCAAAATGCGGTAAGACGGGTGAACTTAATGATATAACCCAGGAGGCTTTGAAAATATCCGGTCCTATAATTTTTATTACTGCAGCAGGAAGTGTGCTCGGTCAGGTGATTGTTGAGGCGGGTTTTGTAGAGTACATAAAAGAGAATGCCAGGGTATTGCAATCGCTCGGACTCTTCTTCCCGTTCATTATTGCTGCTATACTCAAGAGCGCCCAGGGTTCTTCTACCGTTGCTTTGACAACTACAGCCGGCCTTATGGGACTATATACCTCAAGTTCTTCGCTGATGTATGCCTTGGGTCTTACCACTCCTGTTGATGCAGCTCTTGTAGTAATGGCAATAGGAGCGGGCGCTATGACAGTTTCACATGCAAACGACAGCTATTTCTGGGTGGTGACAAACTTTGGAGGACTCTCTCCTCAAGATGGTTACAAAACACAGACGGCCGTTACAGGTATAATGGGTGTAACTGCAATGCTCTTCATTTGGGTAATATCACTTTTTGTATAGAATACATATGCGTAAATTTTTTGCAATTCTTTTAATATTGTTTCTCTCATTCTCTTTTGCCGACGCGCAACTTAAACATAATGTTAAAACGCCGTCGGACCCTGTTGCAATGGAGTTGCCTGAGAGTGAGAAGGGTGTTGTTCTTGATACTCTTATGCAGGATTCAAAGATATATCCCGGCACAAGACGCAGAGTTCAGGTCTATGTTCCTGTCCAATATGATGCCTCCAAACCGGCCTGTCTGGTTGTAGGACTTGATGGCAATCTCTTCAATGCCATTACTGTAATTGGCAATCTTATAAAGAGCGGAGAGATGCCTGTTGCAATAGGTGTCTTTGTGGAGCCAGGTGTAATTTATGCTCCCGACGGCTCAGTTGTAAGGTATAACCGCAGCAATGAGTTTGACCGTACCAATGGAGAGTTCGCATCATTTCTTGAGAGCGAAGTGCTGCCTATGGTGGAGTCAATGACTCTTCCCGACGGGAAACCAATTCTAATTTCCAAAGACCCGAATGACAGAGCCATAACCGGTGCCAGCAGCAGCGGAATAGCTGCCTTTACAGTGGCCTGGGAACGTCCAGATCTCTTTTCACGTGTGTACAGCTCAGTTGGAACATTTGTGGCAATGCGTGGTGGAAATGAGTACCCTGCCATAATCAGGAAGAGTGAACCGAAGCCTTTGCGGATCTTTTTGCAGGATGGCGTAAATGATACCTGGAACCATATTTTTGGAGATTGGTGGGAGTATAACCAGCTTATGTCATCTGCCCTTAATTTTGCAGGGTATGAATTTGATTTCAAGTGGGACAGAGGTACTCACAGCATCTATTACGGTACACGTGCATATCCTGATGCAATGCGCTGGCTGTGGCGTGGCTGGCCGGCAGCTGTAGAGAGAGGCAAGTCAATGAACGGAATGTTGGAGTCTCTGCTTGTTGATGGTGAGGAGTGGCAACCGGTAGAGTGTATACCTGCAGAGTTGGTGCAGTTGGAGAGTGGAATTGATAATGCAAAAATATATGGCAAGCAAATAAAAGGGGATATTGCAAATATCTGTTGCCTTAACGGTGGTAGTGCGTATATCTCTGATCTAAACGGCAATTTATGGTATGCTTGTAATAGCAAGAAACCTGTCAAACTCAACACATTAGAGAATGGAGCCTCTCAATTTGCAATATATCCCAACCATAGAATGCTCATTACATCAGAGAAAAACTCAAACTGGCTTATAAGCTATGTAATAAGGGAGGATGGTACTCTTGAGGCTGGTCAGAGATTCTATTGGTTGCATGACATATATAATCATACACAACAGCCTGTTGGCAATATGGTCTTTGATACTCATGGCAATCTGTATGTTGCAACCGCTATGGGTATTCAGGTGTGTGACCAGAATGGTAGGGTAAGGGCCATTTTGGCACCTGCCGGCAAAAGCAATGTAGAGAAGGTATATCTGTCGGGAAACAGATTATTTGCATTAGCTGGTGGAAAATGGTATGTGCTTAATGTGGAGCATACCGGTTATGAGCCCTCACAAGGGCCGATTGATGTCAAATCTCAAGGTCAAGGTTAATATGAATCGTAGTCTTATACTCCCGTTTGCGGTTATTTTGGGTTTTATCTTTAACCCCTGGTGCAATACAATTGTAGCTATTGTGCCATATTTGATATTCACTATTCTGCTATTGAATTTTACAGCTGTCAATATAAGGAAGTTGAGGCTGTTGCGTATGACAGGAATGAATATAAGCCTGCTTTTGTTTCAGATTCTGGTGAGTCTTGGAGGCTATATTTTTGTAAAGGCAATCTGGGGTAACGACATTATTGCAGAGGGTGTGCTTATTGCTGTTCTCTGCCCGGTGGCCGCCTCTTCTGTTGTAATATCCTGCCTTCTGGGGGCAAACCGTGAGACAGTTACGGCACATGTAATTCTTGGAAACCTCATGGTAGCAATTGTCGCTCCAATATATTTCTCATTTATAGGTGTGCAGCAGCAGATGCCGTTTATTGACTCTTTTTTATTGATTCTTAAAAGGGTAAGTCCAATTATAGCTTTTCCTTTCTTTGCTGCGCTCTTTATGCAGATATTCTTGCCAAAAGCAAATGATTTTATAAGCCGATTCAAAAGCTGGACACTTTATCTTTGGGCATTGGCACTTGCAATAACCTTGGGGCAGACAATCAACTTCATATTTGTACATGGCAAAGAGAATGTGTCAAGTATAGTTATTCTTGGTATAGTTTCAATCTTTATATGCGGCATACAGTTTGGCCTTGGAAAACTGATAGGTAAAAAATATGGCGATATTGTTGCCGGAGGCCAGATGCTTGGGCAGAAGAACTCCGCTCTTGGAATTTGGATGGCAAACATCTATCTCAACCCGCTATCATCTGTCTCAATCGCACTCTACTCCATCTGGCAGAACCTTTTCAACAGCTGGCAACTATACAGGTTTGAGAAGAAAACTAAATAGCGTGCAACTCATTGAGCTACACGCTATTCTCTTATTTTTATTTTTTGATTTTTGCAGAATTTATTTCACCTCTTCAAAATCAACATCTGTTACCTCGCCATCTTTTTTGCCACCATTTTGAGGGCCTTGTTGTGCACCGCCTTGTGGGCCTGCCTGTGCGCCGGCTGCATTGGCTGCATTCTGCATATCTGCACTTGCTGCATGCCATGCATTGTTCAACTCCTCAATAAGTTTGTCCAACTCGGCAACGTTGCCGGCTTTGTGGGCCTCTTTAAGTTTGTTGGTAGCTGTTTCAATAGCCGATTTCTTGTCTGCAGGAATCTTGTCGCCATACTCTTTCAAGTTCTTCTCAGAAGCAAATACTTGAGCATCTGCTGCATTCAATTTGTCAACTCTTTCGCGCTCCTCTTTATCTTTAGCTTCGTTAGCCTTAGCTTCGTCACGCATTCTCTTGATCTCCTCCTCAGAAAGTCCTGATGAAGCCTCAATTCTAATCTTCTGCTCTTTACCTGTACCTTTATCTTTGGCAGATACATTAAGGATACCATTGGCGTCAATATCAAATGTCACTTCAATTTGAGGTACACCTCTTGGAGCAGGAGTAATGCCATCCAAGTGGAAGCGGCCAATAGTCTTGTTGTCTCTTGCCATAGGTCTCTCACCTTGCAAAACGTGGATCTCTACAGATGGCTGGTTGTCGGCAGCTGTACTGAATACCTCTGATTTGCGGGTAGGGATAGTAGTGTTGGCCTCAATAAGTTTGGTAAATACGCTGCCGTAAGTCTCAATACCCAATGAAAGAGGTGTAACGTCCAAAAGAAGCACATCTTTAACATCACCGGCAAGCACACCACCCTGGATTGAAGCACCAATAGCAACAACCTCATCAGGGTTAACGCTCTTGTTAGGCTCTTTACCGAAGATTTTCTTAACAATCTCCTGAATTGCAGGAATACGGGTTGAACCACCAACCAAAAGAACCTCATTGATATCTGAAGCGCTCAAACCTGCATCTGAAAGAGCTTTTCTACAAGGCTCGATTGTACGTTGGATCAAATTGTCGCAAAGAGCCTCAAATTTTGCACGTGTAAGTGTTTTAACCAAGTGTTTTGGAACACCGTCAACAGGCATGATATAAGGAAGGTTAATCTCAGTTGAAGTCTGGCTCGAAAGCTCAATTTTAGCCTTCTCTGCAGCCTCTTTCAATCTTTGGAGGGCCATAGGATCTTTTGAAAGGTCAATGCCTGAGTTTTCATCCTTGAACTCCTGAACCAACCACTCAATAATGGCATGGTCAAAATCATCACCACCAAGGTGAGTGTCACCATTTGTAGATTTTACCTCAAATACGCCGTCGCCCAACTCAAGGATAGAGATATCAAATGTACCGCCACCCAAGTCAAATACAGCAACCTTAGCCTCTTGTGCCTTTTTGTCCAAACCGTAAGCAAGAGCAGCAGCTGTAGGCTCATTGATAATTCTTCTTACTTTAAGACCTGCAATCTCACCAGCCTCTTTTGTAGCTTGTCTTTGAGAGTCGTTGAAATAAGCAGGAACTGTAATGACAGCCTCTGAAACCTCTTGTCCCAAATAATCCTCGGCAGTCTTCTTCATTTTCTGAAGAACCATTGCAGAGATCTCCTGTGGAGTGTACAATCTTCCGTTAATGTCAATTCTTGGAGTATTGTTGTCACCTTTTACCACTTTATAAGGCACTCTGTCAATTTCATTTTCAATTTGGTTGTAAGTTTCACCCATGAATCTCTTGATAGAGAAAATAGTTTTTGTAGGGTTTGTAATAGCTTGTCTCTTAGCTGGATCACCAACTTTTCTCTCGCCATTGTCTGTAAATGCAACAACAGATGGAGTTGTTCTTTTACCTTCGCTGTTAATGATAACTGCTGGCTCGTTGCCTTCCATTACAGCAACACAACTGTTAGTTGTACCCAAGTCAATACCAATAATTTTTCCCATAATCTTTATTATTTTTTATTGTTTTTCCCTTTTTATCCCGACAGCCCATTCATTATGCATCGGGAACGCCACCCCTCAACGCCAAGATTGTGCCAAAGAGAAAAACTGACATATTGTCGGGAATAGTGCCATTTCTTTGCTTTTATCAGTATTATGTATTTTCTTTGCATCAAATTAGATTGAATATTATTATGTCTACAGGAAGTACAACACGTGTTATTACAACGCATAAATTATTGGAAATGAAGCAGCGTGGAGAGAAAATCTCTATGTTGACAGCTTATGACTACACATCTGCCAAAATTGTGGATGAGGCGGGAATGGATATAATATTGGTTGGAGACTCTGCTGCCAATGTGATGGCAGGACATGAAACTACATTGCCAATTACAATTGATCAGATGATTTACCATGCGCAGAGTGTAATGCGTGCGGTAAAAAATCCTTTAGTTGTGGTTGATATGCCGTTTGGAACCTATCAGGGTAATCCTAAGGAGGCGGTACGAAGCGCTATCAGAATAATGAAGGAGTCAGAGGCAGATGCAGTCAAGATGGAGGGTGGAAGTGAGATTATGGAGAGTGTTGAGCGTATTCTGTCAACCGGTATTCCTGTTATGGGCCATCTTGGACTGACACCGCAATCCATACATAAATTCGGTACTTATGCGGTAAGGGCCAAAGAGGAGGCTGAGGCAAAAAAACTCATAGAGGATGCCATTGCTTTGGAGCAGGCCGGATGTTTTGCCATTGTGTTGGAAAAGATTCCTGCAGTATTGGCAAAGAAGGTATCTGAAACACTTTCAATTCCAACAATCGGTATAGGTGCAGGAAAATATTGCGACGGACAGGTTCTTGTCATGCATGATATGTTGGGATTGAACAATTCTTTCTCTCCAAGGTTTTTACGTAGGTATGGGAATCTCTATCAGGAGTATCTCAATGCATTCAAAAGGTATGTTGAGGATGTAAAGAGCGGAGACTTCCCTAATGAGAGCGAGCAATATTGAGAAGCCCTAATATAAAACAGAGGTATAATGGTGCATAATCCTGAAGATAACAAGAGCAAGATATATAGAGATATACAGGGAGGCGAGTTTGAAGATATTGCCTCCCGTATTCTATATGAAGATAATCATCTGCTTGTATTCAACAAGCGCTCAGGAGAGATTGTGCAGGCCGACAAGACTCAGGATGAGTGTCTGAGTGAAAAGCTTAAGGCCTTTATAGCCAAGCGTGACTCCAAACCGGGTGCGGTTTTTCTTGGAGTGGTTCACAGGCTCGACCGTCCTGTAAGCGGAGCTGTAATGTTTGCCAAGAGTTCAAAGGCTCTGGAGCGTGTAAACAAGGCCTTCAGGGAGGGTGACATGCACAAAACCTATTGGGCATTGGTGTGTGCCAGACCTCAGCAACCAACGGCAGAACTCAAACATTATCTCACACGAAATGAGAAACAGAACAAGACATATGCTTCACTTACACCTAAAAAGGATGCAAAGGAGGCTCGTCTGAAATATACTCTAATAAAATCTACAGAGCGTTATCACCTGTTGGAGGTTATCCTGTATACCGGACGTCATCATCAGATAAGATGCCAGCTCGCATCAATAGGTTGTGTAATAAAGGGAGATCTCAAGTATGGCGCACCACGTTCCAATCCCGATGGCAGCATCTGCCTCCACTCCAGATCAATAAGATTTACCCATCCGGTAAAAAAAGAAGAGATGACCATTGTGGCACCTCTTCTGTCTGAATCTTTCAGCAAGATAATATCTTGAGATCTATTTCATCATTCTTGTAATAGGCTCAAGAGCCCTTTCGGCAATTTCTGCAGGTATCTTAACCTCGTATTTCTCATCCCTCAACGCTTCATAAATGCTCTCAAGAGTTGAGAGTTTCATGTAGTTGCAGACTATCTTTTCAGATACAGGGACAAACTCTTTATCGGGGTTGTCTTTTTTCAATTTGTGTAGAGTTCCAACCTCCGTTGCAATAATGAACTGCTTCTTGCCACTCTCTTTTGCATGGCGCAAAATGCCAGAAGTCGAGTACATATAGCAGTTAGGATTGTCCAGAATCACAGGGTCGTTTGAACATTTGCTTTCAGGATGGATAAGTACGTCTGCATCCGGATATTTTGCCATCATCTCAAGCACCATCTCTGTAGTTACCTGGTCGTGGACTTTGCAGCATCCGTCATACAGCTCCATTTTGCGTCCGGTCTGGGAGATTATGTATGAACCCAAATTTCTGTCGGGAACAAAATATATATCGGCATCTTCCGGAAGGGATTTTACTATAGAAAGCGCGTTGGCACTTGTGCAACAGATGTCGGTGTGGTTTTTAACCTCTGCAGTGGTGTTTACATAGCTCACTATGGTGCCTTTGGGGTTTGCAGCTTTCCATTTTGCCAATGCCTCACCGGTAACACCGTCGGCAAGGGTACATCCTGCGCCAAGGGCCGGAACAAGAACTTTTTTCTCAGGAGAGATGAGGGCTGCAGTCTCTGCCATAAAGTGTACTCCTGCAAAAACTATCATTTGGGCATCTGTCGAACCGGCTTTACGGGAAAGTTCAAGGGAGTCTCCTAAAAAATCTGCAATATCCTGCACGTCGGGATCTGAATAGTAGTGTGCAAGTACAATAGCATTTTTCTCTCTCTTAAGAGCCTCAATTTTATCTTTCAATTCCTGTTTGGTCATACTCTATTTCTGTACTTGAATGTTCATACTTATATCCATGCCTTTTACGGTATGGGTAAGGGCTCCTACGCTAATATAATCCACGCCTGTTGCTGCGACCTCCTTAAGACGAGGAATACTCATATTGCCTGACGCTTCTGTCTTTATGCCTTTGCCGGCAGCCTTAATTACTGCAACGGCCTCTGTCATGGCCTCATTTCCCATATTGTCAAGCATAATGATGTCTGCACCGGCTGCAATAGCCTCCTTCACCTCATCCATATTGGTGGTCTCAACCTCTATTTTGATGCCTGCTGCAATCTTGCTTCTAACCTGTTCCACTGCTTTGGTAATTCCGCCGGCCATCTTTATATGGTTATCTTTAATCATTGCCATATCGTACAGGCCCATACGGTGGTTGGTTCCACCGCCATCCTTTACTGCCATCTTGTCAAGAACCCTCAGACCTGGGGCTGTCTTGCGTGTGTCGAGCAGTTCAGTGGATGTTCCAACAAGCTCCTTAACATATCTGGCTGTTTCAGTAGCAATACCGCACATTCTCTGGAAAATGTTCAATGAGAGTCTCTCACCTCTTAAAAGTGTAGGATATGAAGCCTCTATTTTACAGATAACGTCACCCTTTTTAACGGAATCACCATTTTTGAAGTATGAGGTGAAAACTACATCGTTCTGGAATCTCTCATATACCATCTTTACAATCTCCAGCCCCGATATTACACCCTCCTGTTTGGCTGTCATCGTTGCCACTGCACTCATAGATTCGGGGATGATGGATTCTGTAGTAATGTCGCCTGTGTTTATGTCCTCTTCAAGACCAAGGTCAATCAATTTGTCAATCAAATTCTTGTATTGCATACTCATAAATTAAAAATTCAAATAATTTGCATTAACAGGAGCTGTTGTTATATCTTTACCTATCTGTTGTACCGAATGTACTTCAAAGTTTTCATCTGTACAAGGATAATCCTCCCTGTAGTGTCCTCCACGGCTCTCTTTTCTGAGAAGTGCAGGATTCATTATCAATGATGCAACTATAAGCAATCTCCACGATGCATCTTCATAGAACTCCTTGACAGGTGCATTGCCTGCAACTTTTCTCTGCATCATAAGCTCTGTAGCAAGCTCCTCAATCTTTCGTAGTCCCTCTTTCAATCCCTCTTCACTCCTCACAATGCCGGCATGCCCGTTCATGATGTTGGAAACACGCTCTTTCAAAGAGATATAAAACTCCCTGTTGCTTCTGTCCATGTAGTACTCCTTATGGAACTCTGGGGTGGCAGTGTGGACTCCCACCTTTACACTGTCTTCCACAGCTCTGTTGGCAAAGACGAGACACTCTATCAAAGAATTTGATGCGAGTCTGTTTGCTCCCATGATGCCTGTAGCTGCAATTTCGCCACAAACATACAAATGTCCAATATCTGTTCTGCCATTCAGATTTGAAGCAACGCCACCAACAGTATAGTGTGCGGCAGGAGCAACCGGAATGGCATCTGTAAGATCATAACCGAACTCTTTGCATTTTGCGCTTATGCCCGGGAAGCGTCGGAGAATCTCATTTTTGTTCAGATGTTTCAGAGAGAGTGTAACGTATGGCATATTATCTTTCTGCATCTGCTTGTATATTGAGCGTGCGACAATATCCCTTGGTGCAAGCTCTGCAAGCTCATGGATAGGCACCATAAAGCGTTTGCCATCTTTTCCCATAAGATGAGCGCCTTCACCCCTTACAGCTTCACTTATAAGGAATGCTTTTGAAGACTCTTTCAAATATAATCCCGACGGATGGAACTGTATAAATTCGGTGTCAATTATTCTGCACCCTGCCTTGTAGGCAATGGCAAGACCGTCTCCAACTGTAGTTTGCGGATTGGTTGTCCTTGCATATATTGCAGATGTTCCTCCTGAAGTGAGGAATACGTGGTTGGAATAGAAAAGAACCTCGTTTCCATCCTGTCTCTCATCCTTATCCTCTTCAAGCAGGGGATTCTCACTCCAGCATCTTACTCCGTAACAGGTGTTGTCTGCAATCAGAAGATCAAGGAGTGTGGTATTCTCATATATTGTAATATTTTCTTTTTCTGTTACTTTAGAGATAACGAACTCCGTAATCCATTTTCCTGTGGAGTCTCCTCCTGCATGAAGAATACGGCGTTTGTGGTGACCGCCTTCAAGACCAAGTGCAAGGGCTCCATTTTCTGTGTCAAACTTCATTCCGTCTGCAATGATCTCGTCAATTCTGTCGGGACCTTCATTGACAAGTATGTCAACCGCACTCTCCTCACAGAGGCCTCTGCCGGCAATCAACGTGTCTGACTTGTGGATTTGTGGGTCATCATCAAAAGATGTAACTGCTGCAATTCCGCCCTGGGCATTGAATGAATTGCTCTCTCTAACAAATGATTTTGTGATAACGGCAACACTGCCTTTAAAAGAGGCTTTGTATGCGGCATATAAGCCGGCCAATCCGCTACCAACAATGATATAATCGAATTTGCGCATCTTGTGTAGGGTAATATTTGCGCAAAGTTATCAAAAACGTTGAAAAAATCAACGTAAAATATCATATAAATAATCATAGACAGATACCTTTCCTATGATTCTTTGCAGGAAGGCAGATGAGAACAGGTGAATTCAGTAGCGGAATTCGCTCATGTCGTCTCCATTCTTTTCACCCTCTCTGATCATTGTTGAAGATATATTGTTGAGAGGGGCGTTGAGGTATGTGGCTCCATATTTTTTACATAGAGCCTCAGTCTCATATCCGGTACGGGGATAAACAAGTACCTCAAACTCCTGCAGGATTTCGAGACCTTTGTACCACTTCTCTATTACTGCCAGATTGTCTGCACCCATAACAATGAGAAATGTAGTTTCCGGTTCAATCTTTTTCAAATGCTGCAGCGTGTTATAGGTGTAATTGGGTCTTGGAAGGTCAAACTCTACTGTGCTTATTTCCAGAGTTTTATTTTCTTGTTTTAGGGAGCTTGCATCAGCTGGTGAAGTGTATTCGCTGTTGAAACGGGCAATGCTCTTCTGCAAATCCTGCAGCCTCTTTTGCGGGTCCTGCAGTACATTGTTGTCCTTGAATGGACTTTGTGGACTCAATACAAGGCGTACTCTGTCTACGTTGCAATTTTCCATTACATATCTGGCTATTGCAACATGTCCTTTGTGTAGAGGATTGAATGAACCGAAGTATAGAGCGCAGCGCATGATGTTTATGGCAATTCTCAATTGTTGTAAAATTCAGACACACAATTTTCTGCCTCTTTCAGAGCCTCCTCAAGATTGTCATTAACTATGATTCTGTCAAACTTGTTTGCATAAGCCAGCTCCTCCTGAGCTTTGGCAACACGTCTCTCTATAGCTTCTGCCGAATCTGTGCCACGTCCTATCAGCCTGTTCCTTAGTTCTTCAACAGAAGGTGGTTGGATAAATATGGCAAGGGCGTTTGCTCCATAGAGCCTTTTAAGGTTTACACCGCCTTTAACATCAATATCAAATATTATAATATTGCCTTTATCCCATATTCTCTCCACTTCACTTTTTAGTGTGCCATAATATGAGCCGGAATAAACCTCTTCATATTCGATAAATTCTCCGTTTTTTATCTTGGTTTCAAACTGGTCTGTAGAGAAAAAGTAATAGTGTTTTCCATTAACTTCCTCTCCACGTGGCTTTCTGCTTGTAGCAGAGACTGAAAATTCAAGGAAGGGGAATTTTTTTAGCAAATATCCTACAATTGTACTCTTTCCTGCTCCCGACGGAGCCGAAAATATTATCACTTTCTTATTCATGTCAGTTTGTCGTTTGTCGTGCAAATATAATCAAAATCATCATACATGAGGTGCTGTGGCTGTCTAAAATAATATCTTGAATTTTAATAAGAAGATTGTCCCTTTATGATTAGGTTTTTTCTCATAAAAATATTATATTCGCATGCGTTCCGCAATTGACAGGTTCAGAATAGAGTTTGATATTATCCCAAAACAGATAAGGATATGGAGAAATTAAAAATTTACTCACTATTGATGTTGCTGTTGGCTTCAGCTTCTCTTTTGTCGTGCAATAAGGAGGAATCAAAATGGAATGACGAAACGGTTATTGGTTTTAGCGTTCAGCAGAATGAAACGGATGCCGGGCTCTTGTCCAAAACAAGGTCTTCATCCGGCAAGGTTGCAACTGATGCGGGCACTCCTTTACATTTGATCTCTACGGAGGATACCCTTTTCGTTTACAGTACAATGGCTGAGGGTATCAATATGGGGAAAGAGGAGAGTGGTAATACCAGGTCAACTCCTGTTACAACCGGCAATTTTGAATCTGTTTACGGTGGATTTAATGTGAATGCATACCTTAACGGGCAGACATTCATTACAGATGACCAGACCAGCAAAAGTGGTGAATATTACGCAACAACAGGCAAAACATATTACTGGCCAGGTGATGAGAGTCTTGATTTTTATGCATATGCTCCCAAAGATCTGTTTTCGGCCGGAACTGGTGCTTCAAACTACAATATTGATCCGTCTGCAAAAAAAATAACATTCAGTTATCAGCTTCCTGAGACCGATGGAAATACCAATGATGCCAATGATGCTGTAAAGCAGAAAGATATTCTTCTGTTTTATAGCAGTTGCAATAAAGGAGAGTCCAATAATGGAGCAGTTCCTGTGGCATTTGATCATCCGCTCTCTGCCGTAAGGTTCAAGGCTGGCGATGTTACAACAGGTACAATTAAACGCATTACAATCAAGAATGTGTATGGTTCAGGTAGCTGTACATACGATTTGTCTTCAAGCGATCCGGTCAAATGGAGTTTGACAGGCAGTCAGAATATGTCATATACCCAAAAATTCAATGCTCAGGTACGCGACAAGGTTGAGTCCTCAATTTCAAGTGATGAGAATGGCACAGTCTTTATGATGTTGCCTCAGGAGTTGGGTGAAACTACCCAAATTGAGGTCATATTGGAGACTGCAGGAGAAGAGAAGCTTCTTACAGGTGTTATTGGTGGTGATGGTCAGGAGTGGCTTCCAGGATACTCGTATGAGTATACAATTTCATCCACTTCAATACATTGGGAGTATGTATTTGAAGTTATGGATCGCCTGTTGGTGCCTCATAGTCAGTTGGCGGTATCATACGAGGTGGTAAGTTACAGACAGAGAAAGGGTGATAACAGCATTAAGGAGAGTGTGCCATGGAGTGCCACTTTGTCTGATGGTGTGAATACAGACAATTCAATAGTGCCGTCTACAACCTTTATTCCTGATTTTACCTATTCCGGTAACGGCTCTGTATCTCCGTCGGTATACAATATAAATGTATTTGCTAAAGAGATGACTACAGATTGTGCGGGAGATAGGGAATTGACTGATGCAACTCCAAAAGGAACAGAGGTTGCCCCTTATGATTTGTCAAAATATGATACCGACGGCAATTCCATTACAAGGAGTACCGCAAACTGTTATGTTGTAAGAGGCCCGGGGGTTTATTCATTTCCTTTGTATTACGGTAATGCCATAAAAAATGGCGCGGCAAATGCATCTGCTTACACTTATCAGGGTAGTGGCGACAGCCATATACTCAACACAATGGTTAATCACCAGAACAGCGCAATATCTGCAAGTCAGATTCAGGGTGTGCATGATGCTGTTCTTGTATGGCAGGATGCCTATAATCTGTTGAAGTATGTAAAAATTGCAACTGTAAATGGTGAACAGATGGTGGTGTTCTCCCTTAATGAAGATTTTATGCAACAGGGAAACATTGTTTTGGCTGTACGCAATTCATCGGGAGTCATTTTATGGAGCTGGCATATATGGGTAACTGAACACAGGCTTACAGATACCTAAACTTTGGATGAATATGACAACTCTTCAAATAAATATTATCTGGCTCCTTACAATCTTGGATGGTGTGATCCTAAAGTAACTGTATTTATGGGGCGTGAGGGAACAGCGACCTTTACCCAGAACGGGAGCGGAACAGTAAAGAGTATGCAAGTGGTGCAGGAGGAGTATACATGGGCAACAACATCGGGTAACAATATCTATTACCAGTTTGGCAGAAAGGATCCTATCTTGGGTATAAAGAACAGGAATGAGGGTATCAAATATCATTTCTATACCAATGAGAATTATGCTTATAAGGTGGTGGAGAATGGTCCGGTAAATACTATAGGAACTTCAATACAGAATCCTAATGTACTCTATCTTGCAGAGCAGGGCACAAACCAGAGATTATGGCTTACGGATGAGTATAATTGTAATAATCTCTGGAATAACAGAGACATTTCCAATCAGGGCAAGCAGGTGATAAAGACTGTTTATGACCCTTCTCCTGTAGGTTTTGTATTGCCTCCAAGAGATGCCTTCAGAATTATTACAACAACCGGAGCAAATGCCGAAAATAATATTACTCTCTTCAATGGTTATCTTGATACGCAGTACCAATATTATTATTGGTTATATCCAAA
>JAFZFL010000080.1 GCA_017555925.1 Bacteroidales bacterium
GCCATTGCCGACAAAGCTAAAGTTGTATTCAAATTGAATGTTGGTGCAGCTGTATTGGGCTTGGGTTATATTATAGGTCTCAAATATGCATTTATTATATGTTGCGGTTCTTTCCTTGTATGGTTTTTCATTGTTCCGCTTCTCAATTTGTGTTTTGGTGCAGAAGGGGTAACCATTATGGGTACTGAGTTTGCCAATATGGGTGCTATGAGTGCTGAACAGATCTTCTCAAATTACGCACGACATATTGGTATTGGCGGTATTGCTGCAGCAGGTGTTATTGGTATCATCAAATCTGCCGGCATCATCAAATCTGCATTTGGTTTGGCAGTTCAGGAGTTTGGTGGAAAGAAGGGCGAAGCTGTAAAAACAGAGAGAACCCAGAAAGATATATCGATGAAAATTATTGTTTTTGGAATTCTTATAACACTTGCCATTACATTCCTGTTCTTCCAATTTGGTGTTGTAAATAATCTTAAACATGCAATTATTGCTCTTCTTACTGTTGGTATTATCGCATTCCTCTTCACTACTGTAGCAGCAAATGCCATTGCCATTGTTGGAACAAACCCTGTAAGCGGTATGACGCTTATGACTCTAATTCTTGGTTCAGTAATTATGGTGGCAAGCGGACTTACCGGTACTGCAGGTATGACAGCTGCTCTAATCATTGGAGGAGTTGTTTGTACTGCCCTATCTGTTTCAGGTGCATTCATTACAGACTTGAAGGTTGGTTACTGGATTGGTACAACCCCAGCAAAACAACAGAGCTGGAAGTTTTTGGGAACTCTTGTAGCAGCAGCTACTGTAGGTGGAGTTATGATGGTTCTTAATGACACTTACGGCTTTACAGGCCCTGATGCTCTTGTTGCACCTCAAGCTAATGCTATGGCTGCAGTAATTGAGCCTCTTATGAGTGGAGGTAATGCACCTTGGTTCCTGTATGGCATTGGTGCTATCCTTGCAATCATCCTTACAATTTTTAAAGTTCCTGCATTGGCTTTTGCACTTGGTATGTTCATTCCTCTTGAACTTAACTTGCCTCTACTTGTTGGTGGTGGTATAGCATGGTATGTTGGCAGCAGAAGCAAGGATGAGAGTGTAAACAAAGCCCGCACAGATAAAGGTACACTTTTGGCCAGCGGCTTCATTGCTGGTGGTGCCCTTATGGGTGTAGTTAGTGCCATTATGAGATTCTGCGGCGTCAACTTGCTTGCAAGCGAGTGGCAAGGTTCAAATGCAGCACAATATGTTGCAATAGTTGCCTACATTGCCATCATAGCATACTTGATTTATGCATCAATGAAGGAGGATAAAAAATAACATCTGAAAAATGACGGATGGTAATTTTATAAATGCATTGCTCCTCACTCTGATTGCCGGAATGGCAACCGGAGTGGGTGCGGCAATCATTATGTTTGTAAGAAGATTCAGTCCAAAGGTACTTTCAGCCTCTTTAGGATTCTCTGCAGGAGTAATGATTCTCATTTCCCTTGTAGAACTCTTTCCGGAGGCACGCCACTCACTTGGAGAACTTCATGGCGAAAAACTGGGAATGCTCTATACCCTACTGGCATTTTTTGGAGGTATGGCAATTATAGCTCTCATTGACCACCTTGTTCCATCGTATGAGAACCCACATGAGGTTAATGAGCTTACCATAGAGGTACACAATGAGGCTGTTGGAATTGACAAACATATTCCCGACAGAGAATTGGCAGACTCAGGGGAGAGTCACGGTTCAAAAAAATTGTTACGTCTGGGGCTGCTGTCATCAATTGTAATAGCCGTCCACAACTTTCCTGAAGGATTGGCAACATTTGTAACTGCAATGGAAGATCCTTCATTAGGAATAAGCATTACACTTGCCATTGCCCTACATAATATTCCTGAAGGAATAGCAGTTGCCATACCTATATATTATGCTACAAAGAAGAGAAGCAAAGCTGTATTCAACGCATCGCTCTCCGGTCTTGCAGAGCCTCTTGGCGGTGTTGCAGGCTATTTTTTGTTGAAAGACCTGCTTTCCGACTCTTTTTTAGGAATTATACTTGCCGCCGTTGCAGGAATTATGGTATACATCTCACTTGATGAACTTCTGCCAACTGCTGAAAATTATGGGGCCCACCACATTGCCATTATTGGTGTTTTAATGGGAATGGCATTTATGGGCTTCGGCATGATGCTGGTTTGATACATGAGTGGGGATAAAAATAATTGTAAAGAATATAGATTCATATTAGAATATGGAAAAGGTTATAGATAAATTTTTGAGATATGTGGCAGTTGAGACCACATCTAATCCGGAAAGTGAGACATTTCCGAGTGCAAATTGCGAATTTGATCTGTTGAAACTTCTCGTTAATGAGCTTGAAGCAATGGGAATTGAAGCAAAAATGGACCAATATGGTTATGTTATGGCAACAATTCCCGCCAATACTGATGATAAGGATATTCCGCCCGTAGGTTTTATTGCCCATGTAGACACAGCTCCTGATGCAAGCGGTAAAGATATTAATCCTCAGATTATTGAAAACTACAATGGAGAGGACATTACTATAAACAAGGAGAAGGGAATAGCCCTTAAAGTGGCAGATTTCCCTGAGTTGGCAGGATACAAGGGTCAAACATTAATTACAACCGATGGCACAACTCTACTTGGTGCAGATGATAAAGCCGGCATAGCGGAGATTATGTGTATGGCGCAATATATTATGGAGCATCCTGAATTCAAACATGGAGAGATTAAGATTGGTTTTACACCAGATGAGGAGGTAGGAAGAGGCGTAGACTTCTTTGATGTTGAGAAATTTGGTGCGAAGTATGCTTATACTTTTGACGGAGGAGAGATTGGAGAGCTTGAGTATGAAAACTTTAACGCTGCAGGAGCAAAAGTTCACATTCAAGGCTGCAATATACATCCGGGCTATGCAAAAGACAAGATGAAAAATGCCATTATGATTGGAATGGAGTTCCACTCTTTGCTTCCTGTAAATGAAAGGCCAGAATACACACAAGATTATGAAGGTTTCTACCTTATGACACAATTCAAAGGCGCTGTTGAAGAGGCCGACTTCCAATATATCATAAGAGACCATTGTTCTAAAAAATTTGAACAGAAGAAGGCTTTTATGCAGGAGTGCGCAGAGTTTATGAATAAAAAATATGGCGAGGGCACTGTTACATTGGAGATAAAAGATCAGTATTACAATATGCGCGAGCAAGTTGAGCCTCACTATTTTATAGTGGAGAGAGCTATCAAGGCTATGGAGATGGCCGGCATTAAGCCAAAAGTACAGCCAATCAGAGGTGGTACAGATGGTGCAAGATTGTCATTTATGGGTCTTCCATGTCCTAATATCTTCGCGGGCGGACACAACTTCCATGGCAAATTGGAATATGTGCCAGTAGAGAGTATGGAAAAGGCCGTTGAAGTGGCTTTAAATATAGTTAGACTCTTTGCAGAAAAAGCATAAACACCAGTAAGACAAAAGGAAAGAGAGACCTGAATATGATTTCAGGCCTCTCTCTTAATATATTTCCACTTCCGCTATTTTTGTTTGGCAGCCTCAACCTGCTCTATTATCTTTTTGGCAAGTTCAGGTTTGTTTGTTGTGATATAATCAACTCCAAGTTGTGCAAAAGTTTGAATTTTTTCCGGATCATCAACTGTCCATACATTAACTACGAGTCCCAATTCATGAGCCTGATCTATCCATTCTGCATTTACCAAAGTTAGGGAATGGTGGTAATCCATACCCTTTATACCATCATTTTTAAGTTCATACGGTGTTTTGTCACCTGTAAGATATTGTACTGTTATACCAGGGATTTGCTTTACTGCCTCCTTGCAAACACCATAGCTGAATGATATTATTGACACTTGTTCCAGCATCTTCATCTTTTTCAACATATAGGCAACCTTTGAGACTATCTCTGCCTCATGCTCTATTAGCGCGGGAGTCTTTATCTCAAGTACAAGAGGTAATTTCACCAGCTTTGTAGAACCGTCGGACTGTTTTACTTTGTATCCTTTCTTTCCTGCCTTAAGAAACTGTTCAAGAGTTGGTATCTTCTCCCCATTAGGCAATGTTACAGCCATTACTTCTGAATATGAAGCCTGTTGGATATTCTGGATGTTACCCACTTGCGGACCATGACACACAACCAGAACTCCATCTGTTGTCATATTGACATCAAACTCACAAGCATCTGCACCAGCCTCATGAGCCATTCTAAGTGCTGTTATTGTATTTTCATAAGATCCCTCAACATTCCAGTGCCCCCTGTGTGCTACAACTTTTGTTTTGTTCTGCGCCATAACACTGCTTGACACGCCAAACATCAATGCCATCAAAAGCATCAGTCTAAAATAACCGTCAATAAATCTTTTCATATTTTGTATATTTGTCTTTAGTTTTAATTCAGGTTGTAAAGATAAGAAAAAAGAGCCACAAACAATATTATGGAAGCGCCCCAACTCAACGCACATAACAAATTGGAATATCCGCCTATGCATACAGCGGAGTGTGACACATCCTCTATTATGATATATGTGACAGAGGATAATCAGGTTTCTCTTGATGTTAAGTTGGAGAATGATACCGTATGGCTTTCCCAAAGCCAAATGGCATTGCTTTTTGGTCGAGACAGAACAGTTATTACTCGTCACATAAATAACATATTTAGAGAAGGTGAATTGGAAAAATCCTTGGTATGTGCAAAATTTGCACATGCCGAGAAATATGGACGAAGAGAGGGCTCTGTACAAATGGTTTCAACCGAGTATTACAACTTGGACGTAATTATTTCAGTCGGATATAGAGTAAAATCTGTAAATGGTACCCGCTTCAGACAATGGGCCAACAAAGTATTGAAAGAGTATCTGATAAAAGGCTATGCAATCAATGACAAAATAAAACTGGAACATTACAACGAACTCAAGGAGGTTGTTCGTCTGCTTGCACACACAGCACATTCTCAAGAGCAACTGAGCGGAGAGCAATCAAAAGAACTCTTCTCTGTAATAAACGATTATGTATATGCACTTGATACTCTCGACAGTTATGACTATCAACAAATAGAAATAAAAAACACCACAAAGGAAGAGCGCTTCAGAGCAACCTACGAAAATGCAATTGAGGCTATAAATCGTCTCAAACCAAAGTTTGGAGGCAGTGCATTGTTTGCCAATGAAAAGGATGGCTCATTCAAGAGTTCAATTGGTCAGATATATCAGACTTGGGACAGTGAGGATTTGTACCCAAGTGTTGAGGAAAAGGCAGCAATGTTACTATATCTGGTTGTAAAGAACCATTCTTTCAGCGATGGAAACAAACGTATTGCGGCAATGCTGTTCCTTTGGTTTATGGAGAAAAATGGTATTCTCTATAATGAAGATGGCAAAAAGCGTATTGCAGACAATACTCTGGTTGCTTTAACTCTGATGATTGCCGAAAGCCGTACCGAAGAAAAAGACATGATGGTAAAAGTTGTTGTAAATTTGATAAATCAAAGAAATCAGTAAATTATGGAACAAGAAATACAACTCAACTCACATAACAAATTGGAATATCCGCCTATGCATACAGCGGAGCATATACTAAATGCTACAATGGTAAAAATGTTCGGATGCCCACGTTCTAAAAATGCTCACATTGAGCGCAAAAAGAGCAAATGTGACTATTTGCTGGAGAATGAACCGTCGGCAGAAGATATTGTAAAAATTGAGACTAAAGTAAATGAAATAATTACTTCCAACTTGCCTGTAACCATAGAGTTTGTATCAAAGGAAGAGGCTGCGGCAATTGTAGATTTGAGCAAACTGCCCGAAGATGCTTCTGAAACATTAAGAATTGTTCGTATTGGCGATTATGATGCATGTGCCTGTATTGGAGTTCATGTAAATAATACGGGAGAGATTGCTCCATTCAAAATTATTAGTGCCGATTTTACACCATCTGAAGATGGCAGCACCCCGGGAAGATGGAGAGTAAGATTCAAACTCTTGGAAAAATAGCAAAAACCACTATTTTTGCACTGGCAATAATTTTATAATATGGCTAAATTTATCAGATATATAATCCCCATCTTAATGGCGGTTGCTTTCTTTGATGGCAAAGGCAAGTCAGACTCCTGCTATCCGGAGAACAATCTGTCGGGTTATAATACTGAAATCTCTTCATATTATAATGATTGTTCGGCAGCACACTCCAATCTTCTTCTGCCTCGTCAAATATCAAGTGCCAATGCTCTTCGTCTGAATGGCACAACAAAAAGGAGCAATGCTGTCCATAAGAACAGTTCTGAATTTCTCAAAGCAGGAAAATCTGTAAATCCCTGTATAAAATATTTTGAACAGGATAAATTACGCTATACCTGCACTTCACTAATCAGACCAGGCTACAGGCTAATTGCCTTCTGCACGCTAATCATTTAGTTATAATAACACCAATATAGCAGCTGATCCTCCGTATGTATGAACAAATACTGAGGAGGTTTGTCATACGTATAGTTGGCAATTATCATTATACTATTTCATAACTTAACTAAATGATCAAATGGAAAAAATATTTACTAAAGTAAGATCTGCTAAAGATATTATCAAATCATCATCTCTTATAATCGCTGGCTGTATTCTGGCTATCTTACCCTTAGGTACAGGCATCAACCTTGGAGGAGCCGTTCTAATTATATCGGGAATTATTCTTGCTCTCTCTCTTAAATCTGCATACAAAGATGACAAATCACAAAAAACATATAGTAAAAAAGAGTTCTTCTTCAAACAGGAAGAGAAATCCTCAATACTGAATAAAATATCTGCATCACCCGACTCCATTTCATTATCGGAAGAGGGAAAGGGTCAAGCACTAAGATTAGATATATACTACTGCAAAAGTTCAGGAGAAGGGTATATTCAACTTTATGAATATATCCCCCACCAATACAGGTCATGCTCCAAACTATATGCTTATGATACAAGCAAGCTAAAACCATTCATATCATAATATTATGGGAATTTTTCAAATCTTTACACTTTTAGGCGCCTTGGGTATGTTCCTTTATGGAATGAACCTCATGAGCTCCGGACTCCAAAAAGCATCGGGAGACAGGCTAAGAAGCTTCCTGTCTGCCATGACATCAAACCCTTTCAAGGGTGTATTGACAGGATTGGGAATCACATCCATAATCCAATCATCTTCCGCAACTACAGTAATGGTTGTGAGTTTTGTAAATGCTGGCCTGCTCACATTGGCACAAGCAATTGGAGTCATTATGGGTGCGAATATAGGTACAACTGTAACAGCCTGGTTAGTATCTTGGTTGGGATTTAAAGCCGACATCTCAATTCTTGCTATCCCATTGATGCTTTTTGGATTTCTATTCTCAAATTCCAAGAAAAACCAGAGACAGAACATTGGAGAGCTTATTGTAGGTTTCTGTCTTCTCTTTCTGGGTCTCTCTTTTATGAAAGAGTCTGTACCGGATCTTAATGAAACACCTCAAGTTCTGGAATTTGTAAAAACATGGTCGAGCTATGGATTCGGTTCTGTTTTACTGTTCCTTGTATTTGGTACAGTATTGACATTGGTTCTCCAATCTTCATCGGCAACAATGGCCATTACGCTAATTATGCTCAGTATGGGATGGATACCTTTCAATATGGCATGCGCCATGGTTTTGGGTGAGAATATTGGTACAACCATTACTGCAAATATAGCTGCAGCCATTGGTAACACCCAGGCAAAAAGAGCGGCATTGTCCCATACAATATTCAATGTTTTTGGTGTAATATGGGCGTTGGTTCTCTTCACTCCATTCCTTGCTCTTGTAGGTTTCATTATTGAACTCTTCGGACTTCCTAATCCTGCGGCTGAAGGTTTCAAGGTAACTGCTCCAAATTCACCGTCGGGAACAGCGGCATTATATGGTCTCTCCATGCTTCATACACTTTTCAATACTATTAATACCCTAATACTAATTTGGTTTATAAAATTTATTGAAAGAGCTGTAGTATATCTTATCAAGGCTCCAAAAGATCAGGAGAGTGAAATTTTCAGACTTAAATATATATCAGCCGGTCCTATTGCTACCCCAGAACTTGCCGCAGAACAGGCTTTTGATGAAATCATCCACTTTGCACAGATTTCAAGGAATGGATTGGGTTATGCCAAAGCTGCCATTACTGAACAATCTCCCGACAGATTTGAAGAGCTTCGCCAAAAACTGGTCAAATATGAAAAAATATCAGATAAAATTGAGTATGAGATAGCCTCTTTCCTTAATGCGGTTTCAAGAGGAGATATAAGCGAAAAGACATCTGCCAAAATAAAGGCCATGTATAAGATTATTGGAGAACTCGAATCTCTTGGAGACTCAGGTGAAGCAATAAGCAGAATCCTTTCAAGAAGGAACAATCATAACAAGACGTTTGATGCAAATACCATCAAAAAGCTTGAAGATATGGCAAATGCTGTAGACAATGCATATGATGCGATGATTACAAACCTTATTGCTGCCCATAAAGGGAATCTGACTACCATATCAAATGCATACGATGCAGAAAGCAGCATCAACAATTTAAGGAATAACCTTAGAGATATGGAGATAGATGATATTGAGAACAACACAAAGAATTACCAGACAAGCGTTTACTATATGGATATTGTAAACGAACTTGAAAAGATGGGAGACTTTATAATCAATATTTCTCAAGACCTGGAGGCACAAACCTGGTAAATTGTTCAAGGATAGATAATCGAGTAGGAGGAAAACAAAAGTAGGTTTTCCTCCTACTTTCGTTTTCCGACCTCTCACACCACCGTACATGCGGATCCGCATACGGCGGTTCCTTACCTGCAATGATACTTTTCGTAGTATCCCAACAATGACGGATA
>JAFZFL010000081.1 GCA_017555925.1 Bacteroidales bacterium
CCATTCATTGGATAAGCCGCCGCATCTCTGAAAAACTCATTTGTGGTGCGGTCATAACCACGGGTCATATTATCGTGATTGCCGTTTACTCCAGCCCACATATAGTTTCTGAAAGGCATCTCCTTATACATATTCTGCCAGAATGAATAACTTCCACCCCACGCTGTAATATCTCCCAAATGCAGGATCCAGTCAAGTGGAAAAGAGGCTTTTTCAGACTTGCCGTCAAAGGCAAAATTTTCAACTACAGAAATCATATCCATAGCAGACTTTGTTCTTCCATACAATGGAGAATAGACATGAAAATCAGAAATGATACAAGCCTCCCACTCCTTTGCCCCCGCAGTCTTGAAATATCTCACACTGGAGTGATATTTTCCTCTCATCTGCCCAATCTCCAAAACATCAGAACCTCCATATTTCCAAGCAGGATAGATCCTGTATTTGTATCTTGTATCCCTCTTCAGCTTCCCGACAGTTGCATTATACTTGTTTATAACAACATTCTCATAAAAATTCTCCCCATTTGCACTCTTTGAGTATACATTGTCGAATGTTGTACATAATGTGCCGTCAAAGATATGGAACACAGATTTTTTCCACTCCTTGTCTGAAGCTGGAGCTATCTCAACCACTGCTCTCTTTATAGTAGTATCTGTTGCCCAACTGAAATTGATTGAATTTTCGCAATTCTCTGCCGGACAAGCCGTTATACTAAAAACACCTGCCAATTTATCGTGCTGGGCATAAAGGCGTGTACCCACAAAAAGGAATAACACCACCAATAAACAATTGAATCTCTTTTGCATATCAATAAGCAACCAGTCCGTTGGGACAAATAATAATTTTACATTTCACTACAAAGATTTACACCAGCATCTTCTGCGCATAAACTCCTCATGATCATAACTCTCCCAAACCTTAATAGCAGCAATATTGGTATCAATCTGAGGATTTGTTATAGCATATTTCAACTTATATTTCTGAAAATTGCCGCTAAGTTGCGCATGATAGATTGCAGAGAGCCCCTTCAAAGCCCAAGCCGGCGAGGAACCCACCATCATCAAATCTATTGTATGATACTTTTTGTAACCCTTCAAAACATGATACCATCCAAATGGGAATAGCGAACCCTTAGCCTTCTTGAAGGCCTCAGAAAGGCTTGGCATACACAAACCGAATGCTGCAACCTCATTATTCTCATCAACAACCAGACAAGTCAGCTCCGGTTTCAAAAGTTTGAAATAAGAGTTGCCGGTCTTCTTTATCTCCTTCTCTGTTAATGGAATAAAATTCTGCACCGCCTTGAAGCTCTCATTGTAAACCTTAAAGAATTTGTCTATAAGAATCTCTCTTTCAGTCCCCTTAATCTTAGTAATGTCGAGCAGGCGCAAATTGTATCTCTGCATAAGAATATCTGCCAATCGGGTAAGCTTTTCCGGAGTAGCCTGTGAAGCATTGAGTTTGTATTGGATCCAGTCACACTCCTTCTCAAATCCCATCTTCTCCATAAATTGAGGATAATACGGATAGTTATAAAGGCAGTTTGTGGGTGGTGTATTTTCAAAACCAGATATGAGCATTCCCTGTCGGCCCAAAGTATTATAAGCCAAAGGTCCATGAATAACCTCCATTCCCTGCTGTTTGAGCCATTTTGATGCAGTATCCATCAGAGCCTTTGCCACCTCTATATCATTTATAAAGTCATACCATCCGAAACGTCCCCTTTTTGTATGGTAAAAATCATTGTAACGCGGATTGACTATAGCCTGTATTCTGCCAACAACTCTATCTCCCCTATATGCAAGCCACATTTTTCGTATACAATAATCAAGTGCAGGATCTTTGGTTAGAGACTCCTTCTGATCCATATCCAAAGTAGGCACGTAGGCATCACAATCTTTATATAATTTATTTTGGAACTGATAGAAAATCTTCAACTCCTTTGAAGTGGTCACTTCTTTTACAACAACTGACATAATTATCTTCTTTAATACAAAAAATCAATTTTATCTTACAGTATCTGCAAACGCATCAGCTGCGCTTACGTATAAGTCCGGTTATTACAGCTTGCGCACAAACGCACCCGAACACAGCCGGCAAATATGAAACTGTCCCAACCTGACTCTTTTTATTGCGCTCCTCCATTGGAACAATGGCGTCCTTGTCAGGCAACTCCTCCGAGAAAACGACATCAAAACCCTTTGATATGCCAATCTTACGGAGTTTTTTCCTCAACATATATGCTAAAGGACAATTGAAAGATTTTGACAAATCCTTTATTCTAACAGCCGTAGCATCATATTTTGCACCAGAACCCATTGATGAGACAAGAGGAATGGAGTTATCTACACAATACTTTACAAGTGCTATCTTTGGCGACAAAGTATCTATTGCATCAACCAGATAGTCCAACTTGTAACCCTCCAGAAGCGAAGCCACATTATCCTCTTCGAGATATTCACAGATAAGGTCAAGGACAACATCAGGATTAATATCTCTCAATCTTGCAGCCAATACATCTGTCTTGTACTTACCTATAGTCGAATCAAGGGCTATAAGCTGCCTGTTCTTGTTGGTAACACTAACGGTATCAGAATCCAGAAGTACAAGTCTGCCCACTCCCGCCCTGCAGAGCATCTCTGCAGCATAAGCTCCTACTCCACCAAGACCAACTACAGCAACCGTTGCTCCGGCAAGGGTATCAAGCCCCTCATCACCCATTAATATATGTGTTCTCTCCTGCCAATTTTTCATTCTACAACCCTTTTCTCTTTGCTTCATCCCATATCTCATCCATCTGCTCAAGGGTCATATCCTTCAATGATCTCCCTTTCCTTATGGTCTCCTGCTCCAGATATGTGAACCTGTTTCTGAATTTCTGATTGGTACTCTCCAACGCTGTATCCGGCTCCAATTTATATAATCTTGCTGCATTGATAAGTGCAAAAAAGAGATCTCCCAACTCACCCTGAGCTTTGGCTATAGCTTCATCGCGCTGCTGCGTGGTTGATGAAGGATCTGCAACAACCGAATCCATATTGTTCATCTCAACCTCTATTTCAGCAATCTCCTCCTTTACCTTACTCCACACATCCTCTTTCTTCTCCCAATCAAAACCCACTGCTCTCGCCTTATCCTGCATACGGTAGGCCTTAATCATACTTGGCATACTTTTAGGCACTCCACTCAATATGGTCTTGTTTCCATCCTTCTCCTTTGTCTTTAGCGCTTCCCAGTTTTGAACCACCTGTCCGGCATTCTCAACTTCAGTTGTAGAGTATACGTGCGGATGCCTGTAAATAAGTTTGCTGCAGAGTTTGTCTATAACCTCAACAATGTCAAAACTGCCCATCTCCTCTGCAATCTTTGAGTAGAAGACTATATGCAACAGAATATCTCCCAACTCCTTGCACACATTAGGCATATCATTGTCCATTATAGCATCTGAAAGTTCAAAGGTCTCTTCTATAGTTAGTGTACGCAAACTTTCAATACTCTGTTCCCTATCCCAGGGACACTTTTCACGCAACTCATCCATTACGTCAAGAATACGGCCAAAAGCCTCCATCTGTCTTGCTCTTTTTTCACTCTTTGTCATATATCGTACTTGTTTTATCCCGACAATTATTCAAACTTAAATTTTATAACCACTTCTGAGGTCGTATCTGTTCCCTCCATAGCAGCAAAATTACCCTTATTGATTGC
>JAFZFL010000082.1 GCA_017555925.1 Bacteroidales bacterium
AAAATGTATCAGGTGGTTGATGCTATAACATTTATTGAATTGGCAAAAAAAAGCAATTCAAAGAGTGTTAAAGAGATTGCCGGAAAGTTAACTGAGGAGTCAAATCCTATTGTTATAGTGGCAACTCTAAAATAGGTGTGTAAAGTTTTTATTTATACACTAACTCACTCAAGCGATCTTTGGATAAAACTTCTTGGGCAACTTGTTGCAGTTGGGCTGCAGTGAGTTGCTCAATTTGTTTGCGGGTCTGTTCAAACGGATACATCTTGCCGTATACCATTATTGATTTGCCCATAGCCAGACATTGGCTCTCTGCATTGTCTTGTGATATAAAGAGCTGCCCGAGGAACTGTTTTTTTGCATTTTTCAGCTCGCGTTCGGTCAGTGGTACATTTACAATCCTCTCCAGTTCTTTATAAACAAGTTCTTTGCATTTGCCAAGCAAGGATTTGTCGCATCCGAAGTATATTGAGAATATTCCTGTATCTGAATATGGTGTGAAATTGGCCTCTATATTATACACAAGTGCGTGCTTTTCGCGCAGGATATTGTTTAGGTGTGATATTGACGCAGGGCCTCCAAGTATATTGGTAATGAGAGCAAGGGCAATCCGTCGGGAACCGTCTGAGTATGAATAGGCAGAGGAACCTATTATGCAGTGGGCCTGATGGTTGCGTTTGGTTACCTCCAAAGCGAATGGCGTGCCTATAGTGAGAGATGAGCAGCCGCAAGCTTCAACTCTGCTGTTCTCCTTTTCGTAGTCGGGGTCGGAGTCAAGCTCTCTGTTTGGTAGGGCCTCTATATTGGATTTGTAATATTTGTTTACACTCTTTTGTACAAGTTTCTGGAATGTTGCCTCCTCTACATTTCCTACAGCAGTAAAGACCATTTTGTCCGGAGTAAAGTTGGCGGTAAGAAACTCTTTAAGAATGGTGCTGTCTATTTTGCGGAGTGTGCGTTTTTCGCCCAAAATGGCCTTTTCAAGGGGGTGCCCTTTGAAAAGAAGTGTTTCAAAGTGGTCGTAGATAGATTCAGCCGGGGAGTCTTTGTATGAGATTATTTCATCGTATACTACATCAAGTTCCTTGTCAAGCTCCTTTTGTGGAAATACAGATGTGAATGCAAGCTCTGCAAGCAGGTCTACAGCCTTGGGCAAATCTTCCCTCAATACGGTAGCGCACAGTACAATCTCCTCTTTTGTTGTGTAGGCGTTGAGTTCGCCTCCTTCACGTTCAAGCACATTGTTGATGCTGTTTGATGTGCGTTTGGCTGTACCCTTGAAGAGCATATGCTCAACAAGATGAGCCAGGCCATTGTACCGGGCCGGCTCATATCTGGTTCCTGTTTTTATGCTCAATGCGCAGTAGGCTACAGGTGATGCAACCTTTTTGCAGGCAAAAACTATCTTCTCTCCACTCATTCTTTATAAAACTTCTCCAATTGTATATTTAGAAAATTGCATTTGGAAGTGCAATTTTCTTGATGTCTTCAGGCAAGAAACCTTTTGGATTTTTTGAGTTTACCTTCTGTTTTCTATAGTAAAAAATATCGTGGCTGTCTGCACTTATAACCATTTTGTAGCAATATGAGCCCTGTTGTTCTACCTGAGGACCAATGCAGATGGTGTAGGCGGTTTTTGGCTTTTTGTTGTCGATAGCATCATATATCTCATCCTCTTCAACAACTTTGCCTCCATCTTTCAGTATTTTGTTGGCCTCTTCTTTAGTGATAAGTTCACTCAAATCATTTTCATTTACAAGGACTGTTTTGTTCCTCAATTCCTGAAGCCTGTTTGAATACCATCCCAATCCAAGTGTGGCTGCAATTTTGTGCTTTTGTACCCTTAACACGTGAGCTTCTATAATGTTTACATAGGCATCGATGTATGGGATTATATACCCGTCGGGATCATCAATTGTCTGAAAAGGAAGAGAAAGTACATCGTACATCTCATCAAGACCCATACGGGCCTCTTCGCCGCCTTTAAGAAGGGAAAGAAATTCAATTGACGGCTCGCGCTCCTTTTTGAAAATCCCTTTTACCCTTACAAGAAAGTAGTATGATGAATCTGTTTTAATCTTTTCAAACTCTTCAAGATTGCAGAATGCAATTTTACTTAGTTCCCACTCCTTTTCAACTGCTTGTTTGAGTGTTAGATTTATCATAGAACTGTTTTCAAGTACAACCATCAATGTTTTGCTGTTCAGATCTTTAAGATCTTCTTTTTTTGAAAACACCTGGGCGTTTGAAATGGCAGGTACAGCCATTAGTATGGCTACCAGTGCTATAAGGGATAATTTGATTGCTTTCATATTCATTTTATATCTCTATTTAAACGCAAAATTAGAAAAAATCCTTATTTTTGTGTGTTATGGAAAAATTTATTGTATCTGCACGAAAATACAGGCCAAACAACTTTCTCTCCCTTGTAGGACAGGAGAGTATAGCTACAACCCTCAAGAATGCCATAAAACGGGGACAGTTGGCCCATGCATATCTCTTTTGTGGACCTCGCGGTGTTGGTAAAACAAGTACCGCAAGAATCTTTGCAAAGACTATAAACTGTATGAATCCGTCGGCAGATCTGGAACCGTGCGGTGAGTGTGAATCCTGCAAATCTTTTGCCAAAGGGCTCTCATATTCTATCCATGAACTTGATGCGGCTTCAAACAATTCGGTGGAGGATATACGTCTGCTTACAGAAAAGGTAAGAATACCGCCACAAACAGGCAAATACAGTGTTTATATCATAGATGAGGTGCATATGCTCTCCTCTGCAGCTTTCAATGCGTTTCTTAAGACGCTTGAGGAGCCGCCTGCACATGCCATATTCATTCTGGCTACAACAGAAAAGCACAAGATATTGCCAACAATACTTTCACGTTGCCAGACATACGATTTCAATAGAATTTCCATAGAGGATATTGTAAAGAACCTTAAAGATATAGCCTCAAAAGAGGGTATAACAATAGATACAGATTCATTGCACGTAATTGCCCAAAAGGCAGATGGAGCAATGCGCGATGCACTTACACTTTTTGACCAGACAGTTGCCTTTTGCGGTTCTGTTGTGGAGTATAGTGCTGTAATAAAGAATCTTAATGTACTCGACCATGATTACTATTTCAATCTGGTTGAGTGTTCGCTCGCGGGTAATTTTGCAAAAGCAATGTTGCTTTTTGACGAGATACTTTCAAAGGGCTTCAATGCCCTCTACTTTATATGCGGATTGAGCAGCCATTTGCGCAACCTGCTTGTGAGCAAAGAGAGTTCAACCCTTAAATTGCTTGAGATGTCGCCAGCATTGGTGCAGAAGTACCAGAGACAGAGTGCGGCCTGCTCATTCAAGTTCCTTTACGAAGCTCTGGGTTGCACAACAAAATGTGAGTCGGAGTACCGTCTCAGCAACAATCAGCGTCTGTTGGTGGAGTTTATGCTTATAAAACTTTCACAGTTGGAACAATCCGCTTCCCGACAGCCTGCAGTTCAGCCGCCACAGCCGGTTGAGCCGCCGCAGCCAGTTGAGCCGCCACAACCGGTGCAGCAGCCACAACCCGCAGTTGTGTCGCAGGAGGCAGTCCAGCAGGTTGAAGTGCTGCAGCAGGAGTCAAAACCGCAGAAGCCGGCAGCCCCTAAGGTTGGAGGATTGTCAATAAAGAGTATACTTAAAAAAGCTCAAGCCAATAATGTTGCAAGCGTAGAGAGCGCGGCAACAGTAGAGGATACGCCTGTAACTCTTGAAAATCTTAAAGCCGCATGGTTGAAAATGGCCGAGAGCCAGACCGCATATCCACGTTTGGGAAGTGCAATCAAACAATCGGACCCTGTACTTATGGAGGATGGCATTACCATTATCTTTAATGTGAGCAATAGCGCCCAGCAGGTATGGATAGAAAAGAATTCCCTTTTGAGTCTGACAGGTTTTCTGCAAAAGGAACTGCAAAACAAGGGAATTAAACTTATAGTGAAGGTTAAAGAGGTTGCACAGCAGGAGAAGAGATTGTATATGCCACAGGAAAAGGCAGAGTTTTTGCTTAAGAACTATCCCGAAATGAGAGAACTTTATAAAGATCTTGATTTGGATATAAAGTAAGAATAAGATTAAGGGAAAAGAATATTTACATTAAAATATAAATAGTAGAGATGCGTTTGTATTGTACAGATTTGGTTAAGAAGTATGGAATGAGGACCGTTGTAAAGGGCGTTTCAATAGAGGTTGACCAGGGTGAGATTGTGGGTCTTTTGGGTCCTAATGGTGCAGGAAAAACCACCAGTTTCTATATGATTACCGGATTGGTTAAACCTAACAGCGGAAGAATATTCCTTGATGACGAAGAGATTACAGAGTTGCCTATGTACAAGAGGGCTCAAAAAGGATTGGGTTATCTTGCGCAGGAGGCTTCGGTCTTCAGGAAAATGAGTGTTGAGGATAATATAATGTCGGTTATGGAGGTGGCCGGAATACCAAAGGAGCAGAGAGATGAAAAACTTGAGAGTCTTATACAGGAGTTCGGTCTGCAGAAGGTGAGAAAGAGTTATGGTATACAGCTGTCGGGAGGAGAAAGAAGAAGATGTGAAATAGCAAGGGCTCTTGCCATTGATCCCAAATTCATTCTTTTGGATGAGCCGTTTGCCGGTGTCGATCCGATTGCAGTGGAGGATATCCAGCATATCATAGCTAAACTTAAAACCAAAAATATTGGTATTATCATTACGGACCATAATGTTCACGAAACTTTGGCAATTACCGACAGGGCCTATCTCCTTTACGAAGGAAGGATTCTTGAAAGCGGTACGGCAGAGATGCTCGCAAACAATCCTGAGGTGCGTAAAAAATATCTCGGACAGAATTTTGAGCTTCGTAAAGCAGTTTTGCGCAAGAGAGATGATGATGAGTAGCTTGGATATGGTCTTGTAACTAAAGTTGGATTTTTTTTAGGTCTTTGCACAAAAATATTTTGCAAGTTCGTGAAAAATAAATACTTTTGCAGCCCTAAAGAAAAGGAGGTGGTTTAAGTTATGATTATAGTACCTATCAAAGAAGGCGAGAACATTGAAAGAGCGTTGAAAAAATTCAAACGTAAATTCGAGAAAACAGGAATCGTTAGAGAGCTAAGAAGCAGAAAAACTTTCGTTAAGAAATCTGTAGCAAGACGTGACGAGCTTAAAAAGGCTATCTACGTACAAAAACTTCAACTTAGAGATGAGTAATTCATCCTTTTGACGAATTTTTAAATATATAGCGTGGGCCGGTCTGTGATCGGCTTGCTTTTTTTACAAAATGAATAAGAATATAGTTTTTTACGTGCAGCCCCAAGTGGAGGTGGTTGACGTTGATGTTGAGATGGGATTTGCCCTTTCGCCGGGTGGTGATAATACAGATCCGGGTTGGGGGGATATAATGTAGTTTGGGATTGCAGCGGGCTGGTCATGAGACCGGCTTTTTTTTGTGCAATCACAGGCGTTTCTGATTGGCTTCTTGTTTTGCTTTTGTTGTCATTTATTTGTACCTTTGTTGGGTTTGCTTTAGAATAATAACAAAAAACAATATAATTATGACAATTGACAACGAGATTCTTAATTTCAGAAATGAAATATTAGAGGGCATTCCTGCTCAGATTCCTCAGGCGAGGGAGTATGACAAAAGTATAAATCATGCTCCAAAGAGAAAGGAGATTCTTACCCTTCAGGAGAAAAGGCTGGCACTTAAGAATGCTTTGCGCTATTTCCCAAATGAACAGCATGCGCAGTTGGCTCCGGAGTTTGCCAAGGAGTTGGAGGAGTATGGCAGAATATATATGTACCGCTATCGTCCAAGCTATAAGATTACAGCGCGTTCCATCTATGATTTTCCGCATAAGAGTACACAGGCTGCTGCCATTATGCTTATGTTGAGTAACAATCTTGATCATGCTGTTGCGCAGCATCCGCACGAACTTATCACTTATGGCGGCAATGGCGCAGCTTTCCAGAACTGGGCACAGTACCGCCTTACAATGCAGTATCTTGCAAATATGACTGATGAGCAGACACTTGTTCTCTATTCGGGTCATCCTCTCGGACTCTTCCCTTCTCATAAGGATGCGCCAAGATTGGTTATTACCAATGGTATGGTTATTCCAAACTACTCAAGCAAAGATCATTGGGAGAAGTTCAATGCTCTTGGCGTTTCGCAGTATGGCCAGATGACAGCAGGCTCGTTTATGTATATTGGTCCGCAGGGTATTGTTCATGGTACAACAATCACACTGTTGAATGCGGCGCGTATGCAGGACAGGAAAATAGCTGCCGAGGGAGGCGTGTCGGATGCCGGAGAAAGAGCTGTCGGGAAGAGAAAAAGCAAATTATTTATAAGTTCAGGATTGGGCGGAATGTCGGGAGCACAGCCAAAAGCAGCTGTTATTGCAGGTATGGTTGGTGTTATTGCCGAGGTTAATGAGAAGGCTATCCATACACGTCACTCGCAAGGTTGGGTAGATGAGGTGTACAGTAATCTTGATGAGCTGCTTGTGCGTGTGAATGAGGCTGTTTCAAATGGAGAGTCGGTGTCAATTGCATATCATGGTAATGTGGTAGACTTGTGGGAGCGTATGGCGGCAGAGGAGATTAAGGTGGATTTGGGTTCAGATCAGAGCTCGCTGCATAATCCTTGGGCAGGAGGCTATTATCCTGTGGGATACGGCTTTGAGGAGAGTAATGATATGATGGCCAATGAACCGGAGAGATTTAAGGAGTGTGTTCAGGAGAGTCTTCGCCGACAGGTGGCTGCCATAAACAAACTTACTGCGAAGGGAATGTACTTCTTTGACTATGGCAATGCCTTCCTTTTGGAGTCGTCTCGTGCCGGGGCCGATATTTACAATGAAGGTGCGGATGCAAATACCCAGGATACAGAGCATTTTAGAAAATTCAAATATCCTTCTTATGTTCAGGATATTATGGGCCCTCTATTCTTTGATTACGGATTTGGTCCTTACCGTTGGGTATGTACCTCTTCAAAACCGGAGGATCTGGCTTATACCGACAAACTTGCGGCTGATGTGCTTGAGGAGATAATGAACGAGGCGCCGGAAGAGATAAAATCACAGTTGGCAGACAATATCCACTGGATTAAGGAGGCAGGAAAGAACAAGATGGTAGTAGGCTCGCAGGCCCGTATTCTTTATGCAGATTCGGAGGGCAGAATAAAAGTGGCCCTTGCTATGAACAATGCTATAAGAGAGGGTAAAATAAGTGCCCCTATAGTGCTTGGACGTGACCATCACGACGTTTCTGGAACAGACTCGCCTTATCGTGAGACTTCAAATATCTATGATGGTTCCAATTTTACAGCGGATATGGCAGTGCATAATGTAATTGGAGATTCTTTCCGTGGAGCTACTTGGGTATCAATCCATAATGGCGGCGGCGTAGGCTGGGGAGAGGTTATGAACGGCGGTTTTGGAATGGTGATTGACGGCT
>JAFZFL010000083.1 GCA_017555925.1 Bacteroidales bacterium
ATGATTACCAATATATCTTATACTGAAGCCATTTTCTAGCATATGCATATACTTCAATCGTTCTGCATAGCCGTGTTTCTTTCTCTTTTTTAACATAACAAAACCCCAAAAGTTTTTGTCTAACTTTTGGGGTTCATATCAGAAAACGTGCAACAGGCTGCTCTTATTATAATCTTCTGATTAAACTGTCATTATCTCTTTCTCTTTTGCAGCAATAATCTCATCAATCTTCTTATTGAAACCATCAGTCTCCTTTTGGATTGTTGCCTCTGCATCTTTGCAAACATCCTCTGGAAGACCCTCTTTCTGATACTTCTTATGAGCATCTACAACCTCTCTACGTGCATTTCTTACACTCACTTTAGCAGTCTCACCAGCAGCTTTAGCCTGTTTTACAAGCTCTTTTCTTCTATCCTCGGTAAGAGCAGGAATGTTGATTCTGATTTGCTCACCGTTGTTTTGAGGTGTAAAGCCCAAGTTTGCATCAATTATTGCCTTCTCTATAGCAGGAATCATCTTCTTCTCCCAAGGCTGGATTGTAATGGTTTTTGCATCTGGAGTATTCACACTCGCAACCTGTGGAACAGGAGTAGGAGAACCATAATAATCTACCATAACCTGATTGAAAACAGCCGGATTAGCTTTGCCAGCCCTGAAATTTCTCAACTCCTCTTCCAAGTGGGCAATAGCTTTGTTCATTTTCTCTTTTGCCTGAGCAATACAATCTTTTGAAACGCTTAATTCCATAGTATAAAATTTTTAATTATTAAATTCCTTTTTTTGCCTCCCGACAGTCTGTCGGGAATAAAATTATTAAAACCCTACAGGGTAACAAGGGTTCCTATCTGCTCTCCCTCCATAACCTTGAGCAGGTTACCCGGAGTATCCATATCAAATACCATAATAGGGCATTTGTTCTCTTTACACAAAGTAAATGCAGTAAGGTCCATAATCTTCAGACCACGTGAATATACCTCATCAAATGTAATGGTATCAAATTTTACAGCTGTAGGATCTTTTTCAGGGTCTGCTGTGTAAATGCCGTCTACGCGAGTACCTTTAAGAAGAAGATCTGCCTCAATCTCGCAAGCGCGCAATGCAGCAGCAGAATCAGTTGTAAAATAAGGATTGCCTGTACCACCGGCAATAATTGCCACTCCTCCCTTCTCCATAAGTTCAACGGCCTTCTCTTTTGCATAGTAACGGGCAACCGGCTCCATCTGAATTGAGGTAAAGACTTCTGCCTCCACACCTGCAGACTTTATATGCATTGAGAGACCTATACTGTTTATAACTGTTGCAAGCATACCCATCTGATCACCTTTCACACGGCTTACACCCTTGCCTACACCAGTCATGCCTCTGAAGATATTTCCGCCACCTATTACAATAGCTACCTGCACACCTTTGGATGCCACTGCAGCAATCTCCTTTGCATATTGCTGCATCATCTCGGGATCAAGACCAACACCGGCCTTTCCTCCCAAACTCTCACCGCTAAGCTTCAATAAAACTCTGTTGTATTTCATTTTTTAGAAAATTTCACTTAATTTTGACATGTTTTTGCTTGATAAAGCCAAACAAAAGTAGCCAAATATTATGATAATTGCAACTAAGAGTATATCTTTGCGTAACTATTTTGAAATATAATAATAAATAACTTAATAACTGATATGGCTAATATCTTTACATCATCTATCGGAAAGAAACTTATAATGAGTATAAGTGGCCTTTTCCTAATTCTTTTCTTGTTCATTCACGCATTTGTAAACGCTTTATCACTAATAAGCGATGAGGCTTTCCAAGCAGGCTGCGAGTTTATGAGCTTGCCTGTTGTAACTGTTATGGTCCCTGTACTTGCTGCAGGTTTCATCATTCACATTGTTTATGCGTTCATCCTTAACGCAATGAACCTTAAGGCTCGTGGTCCTCAAAGATATGCTGTTGCAAACAAGGCTAAAACAGATGATTGGGCTTCTAAAAACATGTTGGTACTTGGTATAGTTGTTTTAGGTGCTTTGGCATTCCACCTTACTCACTTCTGGGCTAAGATGCAGCTGCCTGAAATGATGGGACAACACGCAGAGCAAGGTCCTGCTCTAATGTACCAGACATTCAAACCTCTTTGGGTTGTTATTGTTTACATTGTTTGGTTTGTTGCTTTGTGGCTACACATCAACCACGGTTTCTGGAGCGCACTTCACACTTTGGGTTTGAACAACAACATCTGGATGAAACGTTGGAAAGCTGTTAGCTTGGTAATCTCTACAATCCTTGTTGTAGTATTCATCGCAGTTGCTGTAAAAGCATACATCGTTGCAAATGCATCTTGCGCTTGTTGCTAATAATTTGACAGACTATATCAACAGATAGAGTTAGAAAAGGAGCTATTATTTCTTAGCTCCTTTTCTTTTTAACATCATTCAAAGAGTTATTCTTACAAAAACAATTCTCTGATTATTGAATCTGATATGAAGAGTTTGTGGGCAGGAATGCGGATATTGTTGCCCTCCTTTATAAGCAGTCCCCTCTTTACCAGCCTGTTTATATCAGGTGTTATCTGTTGCAAAAGTGCTACATTGGAAATTGCCAACGAATCTAATGAGAAGCCGCACACCTTTCGCAAACCAAGCATGATGGTTTCATTGAATATATCTGTTGCAGTAAGCATCTCATAACCGCCAACCCCATTTTCACTTGCAGTTGCCTTGCCGGCTCCACTCTCTGCATTACAATAAAATTCACAATACCGCTTCACCGACGGATTATTCCACTCCCTTTTTGCAATATGGGCATCCTCTCCTACCATATTCGTAACAGAGGCAATCTCACCAGTATAAGAGTGTGCTGCAGGTCCCAAACCAAGATATGTCACACCCTCCCAATATGAACTGTTGTGTTTTGACCTGTAACTGCCACCCCCTGAACCATTGCCGCCCTCTGTAGAGCGGAGTGCGAAATTTGAGATTTCATATTGGTCATAACCTCCCTCTGCCAGAAGCTGCTGCAGTGTAAGGTACTGAGCTTCACATCTCTCATCTGACAAACCACTATACTCCCCACGTTTCGCCATTGCACCAAGAGCACTTCCAGGCTCTATGCTCATCTGATATGCAGATATATGCTGGGGTTTCAAAGAGATAGCCTTTCTTATATTGTATTCCCAATCTCTGTCAGACAGCATTTCAAAGCCAGATATAAGATCTATGCTTATATTATTTATGCCTGCGGCACGTAATATCTCTACGGCCCGTTCCCCCTCTTCTGCACTGTGCCTGCGGTTCATCCAGCGCAAATGCTCATCTTTGAAGGACTGCACGCCCATACTCACACGGTTTACACCAAGCGCAACCAACCCGGCTGCAAATTCTGGCGTTACATCATTGGGATTTACCTCTATTGTAAACTCTTCAATAATATTGGCAGCCGGCAGAGCAGTTTTTGTTGGAAGTTCCAATCCAAAATTCTCCACAACAGCATCCACAACGGCTTTCAGCTGCTTCAATGACAATACAGAAGGAGTTCCGCCACCAATATAAAGTGTGGTAACGGAACTCCCTGTTTCTTTAAAGAAATCTCTCTTTGCAAAAGCCTCCTGCCTTAAAGCAGCCACAAACCTCTCTCTCAAGCCAAGTTGCTTTACAGAGTAGAAATTGCAATATGTGCAGTATTGCGAGCAAAATGGAATATGTATATAGATTCCCGCCACAATGAACTGCCCTTATTATTCACTTCCTTTTCCCTACAAACTATCTCAAAAGCAGATCGGCAGAACCCAACTTGCACTCAGTTGTGTAAGCATCTACTGTATATACACCCTTGGTAAAGCCAGCACCTGCTCCGAAGAATACGCAAACCTCAACCTCAGTACCCTGATAATCAACCTGTCGGGAAGCAGAATAGATCATTTGTTCTCCGCCCATATTGAATATCTGCTGCTGGTCACTTGTCATAAGTATTCCATCCGGACCTTTTACTCTTATATATACGGTTCTCGGACCTTTTTTAGCCAAGGCATTCTCAACAAGATTCAGACAAGCTTTAAGTTTGACTGTACGACTGCTGCGGTCTGTCTCCTTGCCTGATTCCGTTACTGCAACCATTGTTACACCACGTCCCTTAACAATAGCGCCAAGCTCAACCTGTTTGCCAAGATCCTCTGTAGTAGATTTGAGGTTCTCATATTTGTTTCTGCTCTCACGTGCCTCTTTCTTGGCAACAGCAGCCTCTTTCCTGAGTGTTGTATTGAGAGTGTTCAATGAGTCTATCTGTTTGATATAACCGCGCATAATGCTTCTCAATGTACCCAACTCCTTCTCATATTTGCGCAATTTTGCACGATTGTTGGCCTCAGTCTTCTTTACCCTTTCCAACAATTGGGCAACTTTCTCACGCTCAAGCATAAGTTCATTGTTAAGAGTATCATTTGTAGATGAGAGCGCCGAGTAATCTTCCTGCAACTGAACCATCTCTGCTGTAAGAGTCTCCTTGTCTACTGTAAGATCTTTAATCATTGAGTTTCTGTCTACCCATACATAGGCAAGAACACCAACAAGAAGAACAACAACTCCGGCAAGTGCTCCAATAACAACTTTAAAATTCTTTTCCATATCAGTTACTTTTTAATTTTCAATAATTTGTTATACCATCCGGCCAACCCTTAACAAGGTGCAAAAATAACAAAATTATTGCCATTTTTGAATACATTGTTTGCCATTTGCACATTTTTTGATAACTTGCTGCCTGCTTCCAACAGATTATATAACCATTTAACAAAAAAGATATGATTAAGTACATCATCAGAGCCGTAAAATACTTCTTTTATATTGGCATTATTTTTTCGCTTCTAGTCTCAATAATGTTCTACACATCTGAGGTTCCGGAGGGAACAACCGTGTTTGACCTCTTCAAAGATGGCGCTTGGTGGAAAATTCTCCTCTTCTTTGTGGCATTTTCTGCTGTTTACCCTTCAATAGGCTATCAAAAGAAAGAGATCTATTCAAACGGCAACTGGAGCGACAAGAAAAAGGAGATTAAGGCACTTTTTGAGAATGCCAACTTCATTTTGGAAGAGGAGACACCTACCTCAATGACATTCATTCTAAAAAACAAGCTGCTCCGCCTTATAAAGACTTATGAAGACAGAGTTACTCTTGACTATTCAACAGAGCCTGCAACCATTTCAGGCCTACGTAAAGACACACTACGTTTCTCACGCTCAATTGAGCGCATTATGAGAATGGATGAAGAGTAGTATTATGAAAGTTGTAGGGAAATATACCAGCGCATTTGCCGCCAACATTGCAAAAGGAATGCTGGAGAGTGAAGGAATTCCTGCACAGGTACTCAATGAGCATCTGCCATTGATAACAGGAGTAATTAACAATGACCTGCTCAGTATTGAGCTTGTAGTAAGCGATGAGGATTATTCTGAAGCCAAAAGATTATTGGCTGCCTGTTCCAATGCAGAATAAAACTCCTCACCAAAAGCATCGATTAAAGGTTCCCGTAAAAACTTATATACGGGAATCTTTTCTTTTTTACCCTTGACAAAAGCATCTGAACATATCCTCCATCTGTGAAGATTCAAAGCAGTCATTCCATTTGAAAACTTTGAAACCCTTATTGGATACAATCTGCACGAAATTGGTTTCTTGAATTTTGAAGTACCTGCATACCAGGCCTTTTCAACAGCACAGAAGCAGTTGCAATCCTTATCAAAACAAGTATAGGCACACTCCTCATTATTCACAAGCGGGGTAACAAGATCTCCATCTCTGTCCGTTACGGCAAAACCCTGCTCACCAATAGCCTTAAGGCCCTCAGGAGTAAGAAGCTCCCTATAGCCCTCAAAATTCTCTCTAAAGAGCTGCTCCTCCTCCTTCTCCATTGGCGCACCGCTATCCCCTATAATACAGCAACAACCGTGACACACCGGATAATCACATGCAAAATACTCTGTAATAACCTCTGAAGAAACAAGATAATCTCCAATCTCAACTATATAAGCTCTATGGTCTCTCATATTTTTCCCGACAGTTTTATATTTCACCTATACTTTTACCAGTTCAAATCGAAATACTCCTTTATAAACTGATCTTCCTTAAACAGATTCTGAGTATTTACATCCTTTGTAGTGCCATCCATTGTAACCGACACCACATTTCCCTGAGTCATCATCTGTTCAGCAAAATTCTTAAAATCCTCAACAGTAATTCCGTCAAGTGCCTTCATGTAATTGCTGAAGAAATCTTTTCCCGCCATATATCTGTGCTCAAACAGATCAAGCCAATAGTTATTGTTTACATTTTCTGCAAGAAACTCATCCTTCAACTGAACC
>JAFZFL010000084.1 GCA_017555925.1 Bacteroidales bacterium
ACGAATACGTCTCAGGCGACGGACTCTGCTTTATTGAATGGCCCCAAAAAATAGCAGAACTCCTGCCTGACGACATAATTGATGTTACCATTTCTGTTCTTCCGGATGATTCCCGACAGATAGAAATAGGACAATAATCCTATTTTATCTGTTACTCTTCCGGATAAAGAAGGTATGGTTTGCGCTGCTCCTTGAATTTTGCAACATCATCCTGCCACATGGCCTTGATCTCATCGGCAGACTTACCCTCTTTTATCATCTTTCTCACATACTCTTGTCCGGTCTCAAGTTCGAACATTCTGCGGAAGAAGTGGTCGTCAAGATTCAGATTGTTGTATGCATCAATCACATACTCAAGGTTAACTCCCTTTGCATTAATCTCCTCTATTGAAGGCTCTGTTCTCAAATCTACACCAAAACACTCTTTGTCAAGCTGTGGAGGAGTCTTGGCACCCGGAATGCTGCGTGGGATAAAAGAGAAATCATACCCCTTCATATTAGGGTGTCCGTACATCTGGAATGCCTTATCTGTACCTCTGCCCAAACTTACCGGAGTTCCCTCAAAATAACAGGTTGAAGGATAAAGGTAAATTGAACGCATGTCAGGAAGATTTGGTGATGGTTTTATTGGCAATCTGTAGAGTTTTGCATGTGTATAGTTCTTGCATTTTACCACTGTAAGCTTGCAGTTATGTTTATCTCTTAACCAACCCTCCCCGTTAGCCATTGTTGCCAACTCGCCCAAAGTCATACCATGTACAATTGGTATTGGAAGGCCGCCAACTCCAGATTTGTATTTCATATCAAGGATAGGTCCGTCAACATAAAAGCCAATTGGGTTGGGACGGTCAAGAACAATAAACTCCTTACCATCCTCTGCACAATTTGCCATCATATTCACCATTGTCACATAGTATGTATAGAAACGTACTCCCACATCCTGTAAGTCAAAAAGAAGCACATCAAAAAGATCCATTGTCTCTTTTGAAGGTTTCTTCTCCTTTCCATCATAAAGAGATCTTATTGGAACACCTGTCTTCTCGTCAACCGAGTTGCTTACATGCTCTCCGGCATCTGCCTTGCCCCTGAAACCATGCTCCGGAGACATTATGCAGGTAACATTTATACCCTTTGAGATCAAAGTGTCAAGAATATGGGTATCCGAAGTTACCATGCCTGTCTGATTTGAGAGGATACATACTCTTTTACCCTCCAACAGAGGAAGATATTCATCTACCGACTGCGCTCCTGTTATAATGTCAGTTGCATAATTGATCTTCTCTTCGCCTGGGAATGTTGCTATTTCATTTGTAGCAGCAGCCTTATACTCAACTTTACCATTTTGGGTAACATCAAGTGTCTGCTTCACTTCACAACAATTGCTTGAACACGATGCAAAAGCGAAAAGGGTAGCTGCCGCCATTGTCATTAATGAGTGACTCTTCATAATATCTGTTTTATTGTTAATTTATTTCTGTTGCAACTTTTCAATCCTTGAAACCACCTTATATGTAGCACCAAGGTTTGATTTTACATATTCAAAGGATATTTTTCCCTTTTTATCAATCTCCAACGGAATATTTACAAAAGTATTGAACAGAGAATAGAACTCGGTTGCATTCTTTACTGATATTGCGCCACCAAGCTCCAGCAGATCCGTTGCCTCCTTGAACTTTTTGTAATTAGGACCAAAAACTACCGGGATTCCATAGGTGGCGGCCTCCAGTATGTTATGTATACCAACTCCAAATCCACCTCCTATATATGCAAATTTACCATATTTGTATATTGATGACAATATGCCAATACAGTCAATTATAAGCACTTGAGACTGTTGTAAAAGAGTTGGGAGACTGTCGGGAAGAGAATTGGCATCTTTACCCTGTATATTGCCGTATCCCTTATCCAGTTCTGAGTACTTCAAGATTTTATATCCTGCAAAGCGTTCAACTACAGATGCTATTCTCTCCTTTCCAATTTCGTGAGGGGCTATAATAAGCTTTGTTCTTGGAAAGTTTTTAAGGACTTTTGCAATAATCTCTTCATCCGGTGCCCACGAACTGCCTGCCACCATAGTAAATGCACCTTGAGCAAAGTACTCAATCAGAGGGAATGAGGCACTGTTTTTTGTTATTTCGCACACACGGTCAAAGCGGGTATCACCACATACAAGCACATTATCTTTAATACCTATGCTTGCCAGCAACTCTTCTGATTGCTTATCCTGCACAAAAAACATTGTGTAGTTTGCAAGCATCTTTCTGAAGAAGCCACCGTATGGTTTGAAGAAGGCTTGTGAACTGCGGAAGATTGCAGATACTATATATGTTTCAATATTTCTGCGTTTGAGCTCATTAAGGTAGTTGTACCAGAACTCGTACTTTATGAATATTGCTTTAACAGGTTTGACAGCTTCAAGAAAAGCCTTTGCATTTGATGTTGTATCCAAAGGAAGATAGAAAACCCAATCTGCCAATTGATAATTTTTTCTCAATTCATAACCGCTTGGCGAGAAGAATGTCAGAAGAATTTTATAGTGCGGCATCTCCTTTTTGTACCACTCAATGATTGGACGCGACTGCTCGAATTCACCTACTGATGAGCAATGTACCCAAATGATGGGAACATCTGTAACCACACTTCTTCTGATAAGTTCCAGCACCCCCTTTTGTCCATTGTTAAAGAGCTTTGCCTTGGGATTGAAAAATCCGGCAATCCAAGTGACAAAAAGGTAAAATCTTAATGCAAAATTGTATAAAAGTTTCAAAATAGTATAAGTTCGGAAGGATAAACAAAAATCAAGCGAATTTAATTAATTTAAATAATATATTAAAATATAAATTTTGCTTACCTTGCGCAAAATTTCAAAATGATGAAACGTACTCTACAATTAATTGGAGAATATTATATCCTGATGACAAGAGTCTTCCAAAAGCCGGACAAATGGAACATCTTCTGGAGACAATATATTTATGAGGCACATAAGCTTATCATTGATTCCATTCCAATAGTAAGCATTATCTCACTCTTTATTGGTGCCGTTCTTGTAATTCAGACAGCAAACAATCTTGAGAACCCTTTTATTCCAAAAATGTACATTGGCTATATGACACGCGAGTGTCTTGCCCTTGAGTTCTGCTCAACTATGGTTGCGCTCATCCTTGCCGGAAAAATAGGTTCCAATATAGCCTCAGAGATTGGCAGCATGAGAATTACAGAGCAGATTGATGCAATGGATATGATGGGTGTCAACTCGGCAAATTACCTTATTTTGCCTAAGATTGTATCTGCTGTTACACTCAGTCCGTTCCTTATGCTTATGAGCTTTTTCCTTGGCCTTATTGGAGGCGCAATCATTGTATATGCAACAGGGCTGATTTTACCTTCACAATATGTTGAGGGTCTTCAATTTGCATTCAGAATAGACTATATTTACTACAGCCTTACCAAAATGTCCATTTTTGGATACATAATAACATCTGTATCCTCATTTTACGGATATTATGCCACAGGCGGCTCCTTAGGCGTAGGACGTTCAAGCACAAAGGCCATTGTAATAAGCAGCGGTCTTATTCTGGTATTTAACCTTGTTCTAACCAAATTGATGCTTTAAAATGATTACAGTTAAGAATCTATATAAAGAGTTTGACAACAAGCCGGTTCTGGAAAATATCTCCCTTACATACCAGCCGGGAGAGTGTTCGCTTATAATTGGTGCCAGCGGCTCCGGCAAAACTGTATTATTGAAGAGTATTGTAGGATTGCATACCCCTGAAAAGGGTGAAATATGGTATGGCGACAAACTCTTTACCAGTATGAACCACCAGCAGAAGAAAGAGGTTAGAAAAGAGATTGGTATGCTTTTCCAGGGGAGTGCCCTCTTTGATTTTGCCACTGTTGAGGAGAATGTCATGTTCCCGATGGATTTCTTTACCAACTGGAGCAAGGAGCAGAAACTCGAAAGGGCCAACTTCTGTCTGAAAAGAGTAAATCTTGAGAATGTGAACAAAAAGTTGCCGTCGGAATTGAGTGGAGGTATGCAAAAAAGGGTTGGTATTGCAAGAGCCATTGCCTTAAATCCAAAATATCTCTTCTGCGATGAGCCTAACTCGGGACTCGATCCAACAACATCTATCCTCATAGACCGCCTTATTCAGGAGATTACCCAGGAGTATAAGATTACCACCATTATCAATACTCATGATATGAACTCTGTTATGGAGATTGGAGACAAGATTGCCTTCATCTATAAAGGGCACAAACTATGGGAGGGCAATAACCAGCAGATTCTGCATTCAGACTGCAAAGAGCTGAATGATTTTGTATTTGCTTCCAAGATGGCCCAACAGCTCAAAAGGTATATTTAGAACTATTTGTTGTTCAAATGGAATCTGAATCCCACCTCTGCTTTAATTTGTAGAGGCTGGTCTGTTCTTATGCTTGCCGGCATCTCTGAATTGAAGTAGTATACAACATTCGGTTCAAGGTACAGACCTATCTCCGGAATAAATCTGTATTCCATACCAAAACCCACATTTGAAGAGTATATGAATCCCTCCATCTTAACGCTCTTCCTATATGATGTTGCATCATAACTGTTCAATTTGTATATGGCGCCCACACCCCTTTCCACAGAGCCTCCGACATTCGCATAGAGGCTGAAATTCTTCTTGCCGATGAAAGTAAAATAAAGATTGAGTGGAACTCCAATATAATTGAGATTCTGTTTTACGCGGTAAAACTGCTTGTTTATAAGAACCTCATATTTGCTCCTCAACATTGTATAGCTCAATCCTACTCCAATCTGCAACAGATCATTTATCTTTACCTGAGCCTGAAGCGCTACATTTATTGGCAACGAGTATTGGGTTTGTGATATTTGCTCAACAGAATTGGCTCCACCTGAGGCAACTGAGCCTATTGACATATAATTCAGATATTGGGGAGATATAGACATACTGCTGCTTGAAATGAAATTGGAAGCCAATGAAAATGAGTACTCTTTTCCGCTTCTCTTCTTTACAGTTTCATAAGCCGTATAACCGTAATCTGAGACAACAGGCTTTTGGTACTCCTCCACTCTCTCCACACACATTTCAGAAGTTTCTTCCGCTTGACTTGTTTCAGCTACCACACTTGCCTCATTTTCAGTCACGTTCTCATCTGCATTTTCACCTGCGGTCTCATTCACATTCACACTCCAAGCCACATCAGCATCCTGTATTTTGTTTGTACTTCCAATCATATTCTGTCTGCCTTCTGCAGCAATACAAATCTCTGCCTCCTTGTTTATTGCAATACTGTTATCTTCTGTCTGCGTCTGCTCACAATATGGCGTTTGCTCTACAACTGCAATTTTATCCTCTATCTGTACCCTGTCGGATTCAGGTCTTACAAGCATTATAAGCAAAAGGATAACGGCTGCCGCTGATGCAATATAGTAGTATATCTGTCGGGATAAAAAATGTACTTTACGGCCACCTGCAGGCATCTGACTATTGAGAGTGCTTTCAATTGCACCCCAAACCTCTTGCTCTACAGGAGTTTCAAACTCCGCAAGTTTATCCCTGAATATTTTATCTATTTCATTCTCTTTCATTCAACTTATCTGTTTTCTCGCAATCTCTCCTGTAACCACAGCCTTGCCCTACTCAATTGCGAACGTGAACCACCCTCTGTGATGTTAAGTTCTTTTGCTATCTCCTGATGCGAATAACCTTCAATAGCATACATATTAAAGACTGTTCTAAATCCTGCAGGCATTGCACATACCATCTTCATAAGCCTTTCCGCCTCAAGACGTTCAAGAGCATTTGGAGCAACATTCATATCTTGTGCAGCCGTTTCATACTCCTCTGAGTATTTGAGCACATCCGATTTCCTCAAATGCATAAGGGCAGCATTTATGAAAATTCTTCTTGCCCACCCTTCAAACGAGCCCTCACCCTTATAGGTTTCCAATTTTGAAAAGAGTATAATAAAGCCGTCGTGAAGAACATCCTTTGCAGTCTCCCTGTTACCAACATAACGTATACATAAAGAATACATACGGGAAGAGAGTTTCCCATATAATTCTTTTTGAGCCAATCTGTTGTTTTTCAGACATTCAGATACAATAGGCCCATATATCTCATCTGATTGCAAATTTTGCACTGTAGGTTATGTTTAGTTAGATGCAAAAATGGCAATAAAAGTTGCAAGAATAAAAAAAAATTGAAGTATTTTTGTAGAATAACACTTAATTTGAACATCCATGTTTTTATACTACTTTATGCCCGTTGTTTTTATTCTTGGGATATTGGCAATAGCCTTTGAAGATATTATAAAAGTGAATAAAGCAGCTACAGCTGTAGGCATGTCAATATTGCTGTGGGCAATATTCCTCATAGATTCTACAGGAATATTTTCAACACACCAGCCTGCAAACCTTGCCCCCTTCCTTGAAGCTTTTCCAAAATTTGCACAGCTCTCAATGAGCGAATTGGCATATAAATTCATTGAATTCAGAATGATTGATTCCTTGGGAGATGTTGCCACAACTCTATTCTTTGTTTTAGGTTCTATGGCAATTATCGATATTGTAGACAGCCACGGAGGTTTTAGTGTAATCAGCTCTCTTATAAAGACCAATGTTGCACGCAAACTTTTATGGGTTATCACTTTAACTGCCTTCTTTATGGCTGCTGTGCTTGGAGATCTTGCCACTGTTATAGTACTTGTGGCTATTGCACGCAAACTTGTGCCTGAAAGGGATACCCGTCTGTTATATTCAGGAATGATAATAATCGCGGCCAATGCCGGCGGATGCTGGTCTCCTATAGGTGATGTCACCACTTTGTTGCTATGGACAGGCGGTAATCTTACAGTTGGCCATCAGGTAACCCACCTCATAATTCCGGCCTTTGTAATGATGCTGGTACCGCTACTTGCAACCACATTTATGCTGCCTGAAAATTCTGTTCTTTCACAGGCTGCAGAAGACGGCGCCAATGCTTATGAAAAAGTAAGTCCGAAATTCCGCAAAAGAATACTTGTAGTAGGTTTGTCGTCACTAATACTTATCCCTGTACTTCAAATGCTTATACAGTTACCTCCTTTTATGGGAGTATTGCTTGGACTTGTTATACTATGGATAATGACAGACCGCAGATACACACATATTGAAGATGAAGATATGCAAAATTTGCGTGTTCATAAGGTACTTGCACGTACAGATATAAGCACAGTTTTCTTCTTCCTTGGAATACTTATGTCTGTTCAGGCACTCAATGCCACAGGCTTCCTTACAGAACTTGGTCAGATGCTGAGCAGCACTTTCAGCAATACAAACCATATTGCACTTATCTTTGGAGTTCTCTCTTCATTCCTTGACAATGTGGCTTTAGTCTCTGCAACTATGGGAATGTACCCGCTTGCTGCAGCTGGAGATTTTATGGCCAACAGTTCATTCTGGACACTCATGGCCTTTTGTGCAGTTTCGGGCGGAAGTCTCCTTATTATTGGTTCCGCAGCAGGTGTAACTGCTATGGGTATGGAGAAAATTTCATTCGGATACTATTTCAAACGCTTTACTCCTTGGATTCTGGTAGGATTCGTGTTAGGATTTGCCACTTATGTATTATTGTTTTAAATGACCGGTTATACAACTATGGCACGCTGCAGA
>JAFZFL010000085.1 GCA_017555925.1 Bacteroidales bacterium
CAAATTCCTTTTTAGTGGGGGTTCTATATTTGGCTCCTAATTTTGATGTGGCTATATCATACGTTGCATTACCAGAAAAATCTTTAATATTCTTCAGATTGGTCTTGGAAGAGGACATACTATAGTTAGTTTTGGTAGAAAGTTCACCCCAAGCGAAATAGTTGCCGGTATCAAAGACGCTTTCAGCTTCAATATTAGATGTAGCCCACTTTATACTTAATCCTAGGTCGACGAATGATGGAGTAGCAGCATATTTATTTTTGCTCGAGTAATTATTAACATCTTTTGATTTAGATACCTCAATATCATTTGTTGAAGTATTTGTGTTTTGACTTATCGTTTGAATAGTGTTTGTTTTTTCTTTTATAATTGGATTCTCTATGTCTGATTTTTCACTTATTGCTGGTTTATCTTGCTCCCGATGCTTAATGTTGGTCTCATGATTAATCTTTACATCAGTTTTTGTCTGCTTATATTGTGTCGTGTTAATTATCTTTTCTCGTTTCGTTTTTAATTCTTTACTTTTATCAGCCGCTATAACTCTATTCAAACTATCTATCACTTCCTGTACAGTCCTGGATTTATCTGGGACTATATTATTAACACTGTCTTCGCTTCGGGATGTTGCGTATATTAAAATAATTACACCAGAAATGATAGATATTGCTAAAATAATTATTAATATGATATCCTCATTATCATAATTTTTATAACCTTTTATCATAACATATATTGGTTTGTTTATAACGTGCTTTTAGTCTATCAATTACTGTTTTGAGTTATAGATGGTTTTTATCTCATCATCTTTCAGTTGGGAGGTATTATAAATTCTGAAGTTGTCAATTGTCATATTTGTGGCGGGTCTGCTTTGGTTATTGTATTGATATTTGCCTCCGATAATTAGTTTGCGACCTTTTCCTACATCATCCATATCACCAGTGTATATTATATCTACTAGTGATCCATCAATAAATAAAGAGGTTTTTGTGAGGTAGAATACCATATTTGAGGTATCCAATTCAGTAGTTACTCTAATGGCAATATGGTGCCATTTGTTGTCTGTAATTGTTGGGTGTGAAAAACTTAAAGCCTGATTATACCCCCCGTAATTTTTGTATTCTCCAGTAACATATTTCAAGGAATTTCCAGATAAAGCTAGAGTTGCAATAGCTTTATTGTTTGAATTCAAAATGTAAAAGATGTTTCCATCTGAGAAATCTTTTCCCCAAAAAGCGATTGTCATTGATTTAGAGTCGCCAATGCCATGTGTTATCTGTATATAGTCGTTTTTTGTACTGGTAAATTTGACAGCTTTAGTGTTTTCAGAAATTCCATCAACAAACGTCGGATCATTTACTCCAAATCCGTTATAGCCATTTCCAGTTATATCATTGAAGTTTGAATCAAAGGTATAGTAAGCTGTCAAACCTGAGGGTACAACTATGCTTGACATAGGATTTGCCTGTTTAGCTGTAATAGTAATTTTTTCTTCCTTATTGCCTCCAGAAACAGTTAGATATGCTGTTAGATCTCCAGACATGGCAGTTCTATTCAATGTTACAGTAACCTCTTTGTAGCCATTTGCCAGCATTGAGCCAGACATTGGAGATACTGATATAAATGAGGATGTTATATCTTTTATTGCCCAATTAAGTTCGGCATTTCCTGTATTGGAAATAGTGAATTTAAGACTTTCTGTATTTTCCCCAAAGTCAAGAGAAATTGGAGAGACTGAAAGAACGGGTTTGGCAGAAACTGCTTTAACTGTAATAACCTCTTGTTTTATTCCATCAGATACAACAAATGTAGTGTTAAGGTTATCTGTCATGTTAGCTCTGTTCAATTTTACCTGAACAATAGTGTTGCCATTTGCAGGTATTTCGCCAGTGGTGGATGATAAAACGATGGAATTATTGGTTAATCCAATAATATTCCATTTAAGTGCCGCATTGCCAATATTCTCTATTTTAAGCGGAAGTTCAGAAGTAGTTTCGCCAAAATCCAAAGTGGTTGTGGCTATCTTTATCTCACCTTTAGGCTCAACGTAGGTCGCTGTAACAGAAATTGATTTTTCTGTACGTCCGTCTGATACTACAAAAGAAGTTGCAAGATTTTCCGACAACTTATCTCTATCAAGCTTCATTGTTACAACAGTATTTGCTCCTGATTCCAAGTTGCCTGATGTTGTAGATGCTGATAGGGCTTCGGATTTAATGTTTGAAATATTCCATTTAAGCGAGCCATTGCCAATGTTCTTGATTGTAATATCCACCTCAGTAGACTCATTCCCATAGTCAATGGAAGCTGGTTCAACAACAAGTTCTCCCTTTGTCTCTATAGCGGAGCACTGAATAGAAATAGGGTAGCTGTTGCCAAATGCAGAAAGGTTTACAACTGTTGATTTGTCTTCTGTTACAAGATTGCGGTCTACATTAAAAATAACGGACTGTGTTTTGTTAACGTCAATTCTTCCTGATTTTGGAGTTGCAGAAAGCCAATTATTATTCCCTAAATCCAATGACCATTCTGTTTCTTTAGTTCCTGCATTGGTAATAGAGATTGAAAGTTGTATTTGTGTGGTTCCAAAAACCAAATTGGTTGGGTCAATAACTATATTTTGAACAACTGTTTTAGGAGTTATTATGAAATCACACACTATTTTCTCGCCAGGTACAACATTAACTTGTCTGCTGTTGTACTCATATCCTTCTGCCTCTATACCTAATTTATATTGTCCCGCATCAAGGTTAACAAATTCAAAATGGCCGTTGCTGCCTGAAACCGTTGTCATGTTACCGGGTGATAAAATTATCTCAGCATTCTGTACAGGTTCTCCTGTTTTAGAATTAGTTACCGTGCCGTATATACTGCCGAACAATACAACATCGTCAGTTGTACAACTTGTAAGCAATGATGTCATTAAAAGGATAAGTCCCAAAAATAAGTTTTTCATTATGGTAAGTTAGAATGTTAAACTAGCATTTAATACAGGTGTGCCATCTTGTGATACTGCGGGCATAAACGCATATTTGGTGTGCTTGCCTCGTATTATTATTTTCTTGGCACCTGGAGCTGCAATTGCATCTATCAAGTTATATATATATAGGGCACCTGCAGCTCCAATGCAAATATTTCTTGCAGTAGCAAAATTATCTTGTTTGGTCTGATAAGCCCTTATGCTATTTATATCATGGGTCTGTTTCATACGTTTGGCATAATCGGCCCTTTGCCCCTCAGAAAATACTATACCTCCAACTAAAACGGCGGTGCCGCCCAATATTAATCCTCCTTTTCCATATGCACCCTTATGAAACTGACCCCAACCTGGGATAATGAGCGAGCGCCAGAATCCGGAAACACCATATTTTTGAGTGAATCTCTCTGTCGCAAATTGAGGAGGGGTATTTTTGGAAGTAGAAGTTGCATAAAGGGATTTTAGTATATAGGTACCATTTTTATACACCCAATATTCATCAATTTGCTTGTAGTACATCCTTATCTTATTGAATTCAAGTGATAAAGAATCATTAATGCTGTAACTTTCATCAGCAATAGTGCCATCTGCAACTTTATTCATAATTTGAGGATTAGCTCTCATCTTGGCAATAGGGCCATCGCTATAGCCGGCATATCTGAGCACATCAAGAAAAGTAGCGACTCTTCCTTCTTTAATGTTCTTGCAGTATGTGGTTTGAATTTTATATGTGTAAGTATCATTCGCGGCCTTTGGGATATGTTTTACCCACTGGGGCTTGTATTTATCTGATTTATTAATCTGTCCCGACAGGCTTATATCGCAAAAGAAAACAAGTAGGACAACAAACAAGCATTTGCGTAACATAGTAATTGGGATTAAATGATTGGACGATTATTCCACGAATATAATTAATATAGCTATACAATGTTATCGTTCTAATAAAAATATTTTAATTCAACATTATATGTGTCGTTTATTAAGTTTTCTTCAATTACCATAAATAATCCACGTTTATCATAAGAATCATAACTATAGCTATTACTAGAATTATAAAATTGACCAATAGCAACAGATTTAATTTGCTCTGATCTCCGCTCAGTGAATTCAACTCCCCAGTCATTTCTATTTAAATGATATTTGAAGTCTTTACTCCTGCTACCATGTAAACCACGATAGCGCTTTATCTTCGCATTATGTATATTCTCTGTAATTTTAATCTTATCTTCCAATTCTTCAATGTAAAAAGGAGCTATGTGATCAGCCGCTGAATAGAAATGAAAACTTCCGCAAATTAAGTTTAAAACGAGATTGTCATATCTATATGTGTATTTTTCATTAGCGTAACCCATAAAAAGTAGATCTCCAATTATATCATATACTTGAGCTCGAATCCTATAGAAATATGGAACTTCTGTTTTTGGTAGATAATTCGCAAGTTCTGCATCAGAATATTTTTCTATAAGAGAGTTGTAACAAAGGTAATGCTTTGCTTTTGTAACACTTAGCTCAATATCGTCAACTCCAATATAATGAAGTATACCTAAAATATTATATCCTAATGTGGTTAAACAATAAGACTCGTCATATGCCATTGGAAGATTATCGGTTTTAAATCTGTTTGTAGATTTTTTAATATTTTTCATCAATATTTCATAAGCTTTGCTGTAATTATAATCTAAAAATTCATACGCTGCGAGTATAATATCTGCTTCAACTGTATTTAACTTCTGGAGCATTTCAATAGTTTTGTTTTTATCATTTTCATTATAAGAAGAGTTATCAAACAATAATGGTATAGCAGCTTCTGCTATTGCAAGTGGCGATTTGAAATCTTTTGCTTTAGACAACAATTCTTCATCTGGCATTAAGCTAATATTCGACGCACCTAAATAAGATTTAAGATGATATACATTTCCTTTATGAATTTTTGAAATTAAAGGTTTTTCAATCACTTTGTCACAGATAGCCTCAATTTGGGATATTGTGGTAGAATCAATATCATGATGATTTTTCTGAACAACGATTTTGTCATAAAATGGTCTGTACTGGTAAATAAGAAGTCTGTTAGCTATGAGATTCCCTAAGATTGCAAAGGTTATAATGCTGATTAATATTATATGTATCTTCCATTTTCTCCACCATGCTACAATCTTTTCTTGTCTTTCCCTCTCTTGTTGTTCATAAAGGCGTCTCTGTTCCTCTTCTTGTTTTTTTAATTCTTCTGCTTTCAGGGCGTTGCGTCTATCTTTTTCTTGTTTGCAGCAATATGCCAAAGCCAAAGAGTACGTAGCTGTGTTTGATAGAATCTCTTCAATTTTAACATCGTCAAATTGTATTACTTTTTCAGCAAGAGATTTGCTCTCCTCTCTAATTTCCAATTCTTTTTTGCATTTTGCAACAAATTCTGGATGATACGATTCGGGGTTCTGTAGGATTTCTTTTAACTTCGAGTCATTATAATGGCGTTCTTCTGGCTCCTTCTCTTCAGATTGTTTTCCAGCATTAAGGATTAATGTAGATAGAAGTCCTAAAACAACAAAAATTGTATAAGCTACTGTAGGAAGATCTGCAGATTCACTACTAATGAAATCATATAATGCAGGACAGAGCATAGCTAAAGACATTAAGATACTCATTCCCTTTGAGGATGAGAGAGGGCATAGTATGAATGCGATAATTGGTAAAATAAGATAAGCAAAAAATACATTTTGCATAAACTCTTGTGCACTCATCCAATCAGTTGCAAGAATATAATGAGTCCAATCATGATTGTTAAAGGGTAGAAACCAAAATGAGAGTGCTGCGAGCACTGTAAAAATACAATAAGTTATTGTTGAACCGGTAGTCATAATTATATATAAGAATAGGAGTTGATGAATATTAAGTTTAATGAATAATTATATGTGGATTCTATCTCTACACGGTAGCTGGGTGTTATATCAAACCAGACTTTTCATTATCTGCTCCACACTCTCTATTTTGGTGATGAGGTTGCTTATTTGGCCAATCTCAATTTCACCCTCGTCTATGTTGCCTTCAAAAATGCCGAGTTTTGCACGGCCTTTGCCAAGGTATGCGGCCATCTCCTCTTTTGATGCACCGTTTTCCTCCATTTTGGCAACGGTTGCAGTAAACTCGCTTCCTTGCGCCAGACGTGCTGGTGCAAGTTTTTTCAGCAAAAGTTTGGTGCCGCCTTCAGGAAGAGCCAGACAGTGTTTTTTAAAGTTCTCGTGGGCAGAACTCTCAACGGAGAGCGCAAAACGGGTTCCAATCTGAACGCCCTCTGCTCCAAGGGCTTTACACGCTTCAATCTGGCATTTCAGTCCAATTCCACCGGCTGCAATTACAGGCAGCGAAGTAGCAGCGCACACTGCGGGTATCAGACACATTGTTGTGGTCTCCTCCCGACCGTTATGTCCACCGGCCTCAAAACCCTCTGCAACAACTGCATCAACACCGGCCTCTTCGCACTTCTTGGCAAAAACGCTGCTTGATACCACGTGAACAACTGTAACTCCGTGTTCTTTAAGGAATGGAGTCCACTTCTTTGGGCTTCCGGCAGAGGTAAAAACAATTTTTACTCCCTCCTCAACCAGAATATCCATAAGCTGTTCCATCTCCGGATAGAGTAGTGGAACATTCACTCCAAATGGCTTGCAGGCAACTTTTCCGTCGGGAGCAGTATAGGTAAGAGCCTCTTTACAAGCACGTATATGGTGTCTCAAATTGTCGGGATGCATGCTGCCTGCTCCTATAAGTCCAAGACCTCCGCATTTGCTTACGGCCGAGGCAAGACGCCATCCGCTGCACCATACCATTCCTCCTGCAATTATAGGGTATTCAATGTTAAAAAGTTTGCAAATTCTATTCTCCATATTTTCTCTTTTTTATCCCGACAGATTTTATCTGTCTGTTATTTTTTTACTCTCCTTGCAAAATGGAATGCAATGCCTCCAAGAAGCAGAATAATGAGCAATCCGGAAGCAATACGTGAGTAGAGTTCTCCTTTTGTGAAACTTTCGGGCTCGAATGTAAACTCAATCTCGCCTGAACCTGCCGGCAGGGCAAGGGCTCTAAGTATATAGTTGGCTCTGAAAATTTTTGGTTCAAGCACATTTTCAGAAGGGTTGTTCTCAGAGGCTGCCTGTTTTACTACAGCCTTCCAACCATCTTTATAGAATACCTCACTGAAAATGGCAATGGCAGGAGTAGCGCTGCTGTATCTGTAAACGAGTCTGTTTGGAGAGTATGATTCAAGTGATATTGCAGCTGCAGAATCTACAGGGAAATAGCAGGTATTTCCGCGAGAGTTTGCTATAGGATTGTAAAACTCTCCCAAATATTCAGGTGTAATGAACTCTTGTGCAATTATGGCCTCTTGTGCCGGGTTAATGTAGCTTAACATTGCAATCTCTTCATTGGCATTTGCTGCTTTTGAAATGTTTGTTACAAACCAGGCGTTGCCAAGGGTATTGTAGTTTACCAGTGCAGGAGCATTTCCGTCCAAAACGATGTATTTGGTATTCAACATATTAAGTATAGGGTAGTTGCCAAGAGCGTTTTGGGCATCCTGTATTGTACGTACTCCACTCATATCTTTTGATATTGCACCAATCTCTCTTGAAATATGATGTTCTATCATATCCTGGTAGCGCTGTAGTTTTGCCGGGCTGTAGCCTCCGATTGTTTTGTGGTGGTAACTCACGTATGCATCATTGAATGTATTTACACTCAAGTCAAGTACTCTGTAATCCTGAGATTTGTCCTGCAGGATAAATTCATCTGCCGGACGTTTGTTGAACACATTGCCAAACTCCCTTTTGGTTACAAAATGTGAATCATTCAAATACCTCTTGCCAACACTCCACAAATCAATGGTGACGAGTATTATAAGCAGTGCTGCAACGTGTACTCCCTTGAGTTTTTTCATGTAGCCCATCCAGAGGATGCCGGCTGCAACCACAATATAGATGATTGTACGCAATGCATCTGAACGTAGAAGTGATACTCTGTCCTGTTCCAAAGAGTCTGCAAGAACTTCAGGCAATTGGACATCTGATGCAGAACTGAAACTGCCTGCCAAAGATGGAATAGCCATAAATAATAGAGAAAAACCTGCAGTAAAGACAAGAGCCCAGCAGAAACCCTTCTGAACTCTGTTTTTATTGTAGTTCTCGCTCTTGAACAGAAGTTCATTTGCTGTAACAATACCCAATAAAGGAATGAGAATCTGGAGTATTACCAAAATCATAGATACTGTCCTGAATTTGTTGTAAAGTGGAGCAAAGTTAAAGAAGAGCTGGCTCATAGGCATAAAATGGTAGCCCCAAGAGAGCATAAGGGCAAGAAGCGAAACGCCACCGACCCACCATTTCAATCCTCCTTTAAGGACAAAGAAGCCCAATACGCATAAAAATATACTTATTGCACCCATATACATAGGACCGGCGGTAAATGGCTGTGGACCCCAATATAGAGGGAGTGCCTTAATTATCTGCTCTGCGTTATAACCATTCTTCCTTAAAGCATCATAGGTTGCTGAATTACGGCCAAGTTCGCCTGCCGACGCGCCTCCATTGAAGTTTGGAATCAAAAGGTTGGCAGTCTCTTCAATTCCGTATGACCAGGCTGTAGCATACTCAAGGTCAAGTCCGCTGCGGCTCTTTTTGCCGCTCTGGCTCTCCTGGGTACTGCTGCCCTCTGCAGTAAGCTCCGTTCCGCCACGCATAGTATGTTGCGCATACTCATAAGTAGGCCATAAATGGTTGATATTGGTTGCTATACCAATCAGGCCTGTTACAAGCAGTACCAAAGAGGTTCGAATGAATTTTGGAAGCATCTTCTCCTTAATGGCTGCGCACAGCTGCCAGATGGCATAACCAAAAATAACTATTGCCAGATAGTATGTTATTTGCGGATGGTTTGCTTTAATTTCAAAACTTAAGGCAAAGGCAAAAAGAACACCTCCCCAGAAAGCGCATTTCCTGTATGCATATACAACTGCCGCAAGCACCCATGGCATAAAGGCAATTGCAACCATCTTTGAATTGTGTCCCACTTGCATAATTTGCATATTGTAAGAACAGAATGCCATAGCAATACCTCCAAGTGCGGCAAGCCAAATATTGCATCCGAAAGAGAGCATAAGCAGAAATCCGCCTACCATGCACAAGAAGAAATAACTTGCCGGTCTCTCTCCCCAAAACAGAGTCTTATATAGCGGCTGTGTATAATCTCCATCATAAATGACAGAGATTGATGTGGCAGGCATACCTCCAAACATTGAGTTTGTCCAAAGAGCCTTGTCGTCGGGATTCTGCCCGTTATGTTCCAGAATCTCATGGGCCATGCCCTGCCAGCTTGATATGTCAGACTGGTTAACCACCTTTCCCTTCAATACCTGTGGCGTGTAGGCATAACTGATGCACAAAAAAGCCAAAATTATACCTGCGTAGGGCAAAATCTTCTTAAAATCAAATCTTTTCATTCTATTTGGTTAAATTGTTCAAACTATTCAATAATCCCGACAATTGGCCGGTCAAAGTTTTTCTGGAGTATTTGAGCTGGGCCTTTGTCAGGGCCTTTTGGCTCTCATCCGCCTCCTGCTGGAGAAACCTTCTGTATGCATTATCTATGGCATCGGTTATTGCCTCCCTGTCAGTCCATTCGCAGATAATACCGCTTCCGCTCTCTTTCAATTCCGTAGCAAGATTGCTCTCTCGCGGTCCAAAGGCAAGTATTGGAGCGCCTGCAGCAACATATTCAAAAAACTTGCCTGTCAGAATTGCGGCAGATTCCGGCTCCTTCCTTAATGGCAACAGCAACAGGTCTGCCATCTTTTGCCACCTGATGGCTTCGTTATGGGCTACATAACCCATATCCACAAAGTTCTCCTCAAGACCATTTTTGCAAATATCATTAACAATAGACCGGTCTGTTTGCCCCATAGTTCTAATTTCCAGACTCTTCCTGAACTCCTCATCTCTCTTTGCCATCTCTCCCAAAACGCTCCAGAGCATATCGGGATTTCCGTTGTCTACCATAATTCCGGTATGAACCAATCTGAATTTTCTGTCGGGAGACATATTGGCATTGCTTGCAGGCATTTCCTGTAATGCAAAATCTTCAGGATCAAAGCCATTTGTAATTATCTCAACAGGAGTGGATGTGCGTCCGGCAAAATCCTCCCTCATCTTTTCAGACACAACAACAATCCTGTTGGCATCATCCAATACGCTCTGTTCAAGTTTGTGGTGTCTTTTGCATGCCCATTTGCTGAGGTTAAGATGTTTAAAGAAAAATATCTCTGTCCAGGGATCTCTGAAGTCTGCAATCCACTCTATCCCGGTGGCTCTGCTTACTCTTCTTGCAATAAGGTGCATTGAGTGTGGAGGGCCGGTACTCACAATGGCATCAACAGGATGCTCCCTCAAATATTTCTTCAAAAATCTTACCGACGGACCAATCCACCAGCACCTTGGATCAGGGATGAAGAGATTGCCCCTGATGAACATTGATAACTTGTGCATCAGTGATTTGTTCTCCCCGTTTGATATGATATTGGCCTTAATTGGAGTATCCTTCTTCCCAAGCAGCCTCTTGTATATACCATACGGTTCAACAATTTTTCGTTTTATGACTTCTGTGTCTGGGGAGACATCTTTCAAAAGAGCCTCATCTGTGGCATTGGCCTCTGGATTGAGAGGGGTGTATATTACAGGCTTCCATCCGAATTGCGGCAGATATTTGGCAAATTTCAGCCATCTCTGTACTCCTGATCCTCCCGACGGTGGCCAGTAATATGTAATTATGAGTACTCTCTTCATATGCCTGATGACAGGTGTTAATTATTGATATTTGATGTAAAAATGTTTATGGAGCAAATTTACACTATTTTAAAAGAAAATTCCTAATTTTGTGAGCTATGAAGGAGGATAAAAAGATAGCGGAAACTCCGCTTATGAAGCAATATTTCAGCGTTAAGGCACAGCATCCTGATGCCTTGCTTCTTTTTAGGGTGGGAGATTTTTATGAAACATTTGGAGAAGATGCAATTACGGCAAGCAAGGTTTTGGGTATTGTTCTTACCAAAAGAGGAAATGGTGCGGCAACATCTGTTGCATTGGCCGGTTTCCCGCACCACTCGATAGAGACATATCTGCCAAAGTTGGTAAGAAGCGGATATAAGGTGGCAGTATGTGATCAGCTTGAAGATCCAAAACTTACCAAAAAGATAGTCAAACGGGGAGTAACCGAACTCGTCACACCGGGCATTGCGTATAGCGAGCAGTTGCTGGAGCAGAAAGAGAATAATTTCTTATGTGCCGTATCATTCCGGAAAGACAAAGGAGGAGTGGCATTCTTGGATGTATCAACGGGTACATTTAAGGTGGCAGAGGGATCTTTGGAATATATTGAGGTTCTCCTTTCAAATTTTGCCCCTAAAGAGATTGTTATTGAACGTGGCTATATGAATGGCTTCAAAGAGCGGTTCGGAACGGGATATTATCTCTCTCCAATGGATGAGTGGGCCTATGTTTATGATGCTTGTAATGACAAACTGAAGAAACAGTTCGGTTTGCAGTCGCTTAAGGGTTTTGGCATAGAAACCCTTCCATTGGGTATAACAGCTGCCGGAGCAATCCTCTTTTATCTTGAGCAGAATCACAGTACAGGGGCGAGCCACTTGTGCTCAATATCAAGAGTGGATGAGGGCAATTATGTATGGCTTGACAGATTTACTTTCCGTAATCTTGAAATATTCTCTCCGGCATCATGTGCAGAGGGTACATCATTGATAGATGTGGTTGACAAATGTTCATCGCCACTTGGGGCGAGGCTGTTGAGGAACTGGCTCTCTATGCCTGTAAAATCAAAGGAGGAGATAGAGAAGAGACATAGTGTAGTGGAGTTTTTTGTAAATGAAAGAGAAGCTGCTGAGCACGTAAGGGAGTGCATATCAAATGTAGGAGATCTTGAACGTATTACAGCAAGAGCGGCAGCAGGCAAGATCTCTCCGCGAGAGGTTGTACAACTTAAAAGAGGTCTTGACCAGATGGCGCCAATCAAGGCGGTCTGTTCAGAATCTTCCCAGGTAAGCGGCGGAGCTGATGAACTGTTGCGTATAGGTGAAGGCATATCCCTTTTTGAAGAGCTGAAACAGGAGATCTCTTCTACAATGTTACAGGAGCCGGCTTCGCAGTTCGGCAAAGGTGACATTATAGCTGAGGGTGTAAATGATGAACTTGATAATCTTAGAAAGATAGCGCGCTATGGTAAAGATTATCTTTTGCAGATTCAGCAGCGCGAAAGTGAGCGTACTGGAATACCATCATTGAAAATAAGTTACAATAATGTCTTTGGATATTATCTTGAGGTACGTAATACGCACAAAGATAAAGTGCCTGAAGATTGGATAAGGAAACAGACACTGGTAAATGCTGAGAGATATATCACTCAAGAGCTTAAGGAGTATGAAGAGAAAATACTTGGAGCTCAAGACCGTATATATGTTCTGGAACAGCAGATTTTTCAGGAACTTGTAGCTTCAATCCAAGCCTCAATATATAAGATTCAGCAGAGTAGTGCAGCTGTTGCCAGAATAGATTGTCTTGCAGGTTTCGCGCAATTGGCAATTGAGAACAGATATTGCAGACCGGTAATGACAGATGGTTTTGAACTGGAGATTTCGCAAGGGCGTCATCCTGTTATTGAGACTCTTATGGCTCCGGGCGAAGAGTATGTAGCCAATGATCTGTATCTTGATAACGATACTCAGCAAATAATTATACTTACAGGTCCCAATATGGCGGGAAAATCTGCACTTTTAAGACAGACTGCCCTTATAGTGCTTCTCGCACAGGTCGGTTCATTTGTTCCGGCAAAGAGTGCCCGTATAGGTATTGTTGACAAGATTTTTACAAGAGTTGGAGCATCTGACAATATATCGCGCGGTGAGTCAACCTTTATGGTTGAAATGATAGAGTCTTCAACTATTCTGCATAATCTTTCGGAACGCTCGTTGGTGTTGCTCGATGAGATAGGACGTGGTACAAGTACTTTTGACGGAATGTCAATAGCATGGGCAATAGTTGAATATATACATCAGGGGAAATATAGGGCAAAGACTCTATTTGCTACTCATTATCACGAACTTAATGAACTTGAAACAATATACAACAGAGTCAGGAACTATCATATATCCGTTAAGGAGGCAGATGGCAAGGTGTTGTTCTTAAGAAAGTTATGTGAAGGGGGCGTTGCCCATAGCTTTGGTATTCATGTGGCAAGATTGGCCGGAATGCCACAGTCGGTAATTGAATCGGCCCAAAGGAAATTGAGACGTCTTGAGAGCACAAGAGATGCGGCTGGAGATTTTAGTGGTGATGGTGGCAATCTTGCAGATAAGGAGAGAGTTCCCGAGAAAGGGAAAAAAGCAAAGAAGAGTGCTTTGCAGGATAGTTTGCAACTCTCTTTTTATCAATTGGATGATCCGTTGCTTGTAGATATAAAAGAAAAGCTGAAAGCTATGGATATCAATACTATGTCGCCGTTGGACGCATTTGATGCACTTAGAGCTTTAAAGAAGCAGATAGGCTGTAACTGACAATGGAATAATTTTTTGTTAAAGAGGTAAGGTTATGAGGGGTATTGTGATAATGAGATTGTTGCAGGAGAGTGTGGTATTTGCCTTTTCGCAATTGAGGAGTGACAAATTCAGAACTCTCCTCAGCCTGTTTGGGGTAAGTGTGGGTATCTTTTCCATTGTGGCAGTCTTTACTGCCATTGATGCTTTGCAGGAGAATGTGCGCAAAGGGTTTGAGGCATTTGGCAGCGATATTGTGATGATAGACAAATGGCCTATGATTCCAGAGGAGAGCGCTTCTGCTGATGCCTCAAATGTTTATCCGTGGTGGGAGTATATGAGACGTCCTAC
>JAFZFL010000086.1 GCA_017555925.1 Bacteroidales bacterium
GCAGCACTTCTGAAGGAACGAGTTCCGCATTTTTACAAATTCCCGAATTTGATGGAGAGTTGAAGCAGTTTTCGCAGTATTGTGATACAGTCTACGCAGTAGATGGCAAATTTAATACGTTGAGTGCAAAATACATCTTGAATTTTGGAGAGTATAAGAAGGGTAAAAAGCTGTCGGGACAAATTTTAAAGAATGTATGCTTGTTGGTAAACAGAAATATAATTGAGACGGATAATTTTATTATTCTGGAGATTCTCTTTCCTGTCTACTCAAATAAAGGCATTGAACAGCATCGGATAATAGACAAGATTCTATACGACAAGAATACAAAGAAAACAACTTTGCTCAGATTTTATGATGCGCTTGATATCAGGGCAGAGGGATTTAACAATAATATTGATGGAGGTGCGCCATTCTTGCCTTCGTATATGATTGGCAATAAGATGTATCAGTTCATAGATGCTGCCAAATTTATTGACCTTGCAGGCAAATGCCGTTCGGCAAAGATGAAGGAGGTTGCTTCCGGCTTGACCGCAAAATCAAATCCTGTGATGGTAGTTGCCAAACTTAAATAAAAATATAGGTTTTGTTGTCAGCTTTTATTAACTTTGCAGATGGCCCTTTGTATTCGTTGGAGCGGCCACGATTTCATTTGATCAATAATAAATAAACTATAATTTTTACTATGGAGACAAATTACATTGATGTTGCAAAGCAATGGCTATGCGAGGAGTATGATGAGGCTACACGCAATGAGGTGAAACGCCTTATGGAGAATGATCCTAAAGAGTTGGAAGAGAGCTTTTACAGAAATCTTGAGTTTGGTACAGGTGGTTTGAGGGGAATTATGGGCGTTGGTACAAACCGTATGAACAAATATACAGTTGGTATGGCCACTCAGGGTGTTGCAAACTATTTGAAGCAGAATTTCAAAGATCTTCCTCAAATTTCTGTTGCTGTATCATTTGACAGCAGAAACAACAGCGCTGAGTTTGCAAAGATTACAGCCAATGTATTTGCAGCAAATGGTATTAAGGTCTATTTGTTTGATTCGTTGCGTCCGGTTCCTGAGTTAAGCTACTCTATACGTCATTTGAAATGCCAGAGTGGTGTTATGGTAACAGCTTCGCACAATCCTAAAGAGTATAATGGCTATAAGGCTTATTGGGAGGATGGTGCCCAGGTAACTGCACCTCACGATACAAATATCATCAATGAAGTTCTTAAGATAACTTCTCCTGCTATGGTTAAGTTTACAGGTGGTGAGGAGAATATCCAAATGGTGGGTGCAGATGTAGATGAGGCATATTTGAGTGATGTTTCAACTTTGTTGGTATCTCCAGAATCTGTTAAGAACCACGCAGATATGAAGATGGTTTATACTCCGCTTCACGGAACGGGCATTACCCTTGTGCCTAAGATTCTTTCAAGAATGGGCTTTACAAATCTTTCATTGGTTGAGGCTCAGGTTGAAAGCAACGGTAACTTCCCTACAGTAAAATCTCCAAACCCTGAAGAGAACTCTGCACTTGAGATGGCAGTTGCCCTTGCAGAGGAGAAGGGTGCAGACCTTGTTATGGCTACAGACCCAGATGCAGACCGCGTAGGTATTGCAATTAGAGACAACGAGGGTAAAATTACACTTTTGAACGGAAACCAGACAGCTTCAATCCTTACATACTACCTGCTAAGACGTTGGAAAGAGCTTGGCAAACTTAATGAGAACACTTACATTGTAAAGACTATTGTAACAACTGAGCTTATGGCTGCTATGGCCGCCAAGTTTGGTGTGAAATGTTATAATGTATTGACCGGTTTCAAATATATTGCTTCTGTCATCAGAGAGAATGAGGGCAAGGCTACATTCATTGGTGGTGGAGAAGAGAGCTACGGATATAATGCCGGCGAGTTTGTAAGGGATAAGGATGCTGTTATCACTTGCGCCCTTATAGCTGAGTGTGCTGCATGGTGTGCGGATCAGGGCAAGACACTTTATCAGTTGCTTGAGGATATTTATGCAGAGTTTGGCATGTACAAGGAGTCTTTGATTTCTCTGACCAAGAAAGGTAAAGCGGGTCTTGAGGAGATTCAGGCAATGATGAAGAGCTACAGGGAGAATCCTCCTGCTTCTATTGGCGGTTCACCTGTTGTTAAAGTTATTGATTACAACAAACCTGAAGAGACAGGACTTCCTAAATCAAATGTGTTGCAGTTCTATACAGAGGATGGTTCGGTTGTATCTGTAAGACCGTCGGGAACAGAGCCTAAAATCAAATTCTATTTTGGCGTGCATGGTGCCAATGCCGATGAGAAGGTTGCATTGTTAAAACAACAATTCAACGGCTGATGAGCAGGAAGCAAAAGAGTATTATAGGGATGGCAATTGTATTGTCATCTCTATTGTTGTTTTTGGGCTGGTTCGCACTGCCAAGTCTCAAGGCGCAGGAGAGCAATGATTTGCCTTTTCTTCCCGATAAAATTGTAAAGAAGAGAGTGGATTCTGTAATGCAGACCCTCACCACAAGAGAAAAGATTGCCCAGCTGATAATTATAGAGTATTGTTCTGAAGATAAACCGGAGGAGAAGGCCAAACAGAATTATCTTGTTTCTGAGGAGAATGTGGGTGGTCTTATATTGATGTGGGACAAGCTTCCAGAGGGTGTTATCCGTACCAATGAACTTCATGCTCTGGCAAAGACCCCTCTTTTGGTAACGATTGATGCAGAGTGGGGTATGTCTATGAGATACAGGCAACTGCCTGTATTCCCAAGGCAGATGCAACTTGGCGCGCTCTCTTCTGAGGCACTTGTTTATGAAACGGGCTATATGATTGGCAAAGAGTGCAGGGATTATAATTTTCATGTAAATTACGCTTCTGATATAGATGTGAACAATAATGGAGATAATCCTGTAATCAATACAAGGGCTTTTGGCGAGGATAAAGAGAAGGTGGCAAGATATGGAGCCGCCTTTATGAGGGGAATGAATGATGCAGGTGTGTATGGCTCTGCAAAACATTTTCCCGGTCATGGTGATACCGATGTCGATTCGCACAAGGCATTGCCTACACTCAATTTCTCCTATGAAAGATTGGATTCTCTCGAACTCTATCCTTTCAAACATCTGATTGCAAGTAATGCGGATATGGTTATGGTTGGCCATTTGTCGGTACCTGCTCTTGATACAACAGGTACACCTGCATCCATTTCAAAACCTATAATAACAGGTCTGTTGAAAGAGAAGTTGGGTTACGACGGAATTGTAATAACAGATGCCCTTAATATGAAGGGAGTGTCGGAGAGTCTCGAGAAAAAGATGATAGCACTTGAAGCCTACAAGGCTGGCGTTGACATTCTTCTTATGCCCGAAGAGGTAAGCAGTTCCATTACAGAGATTGAGAGAGCTTTGGAGCGGGGAGAGATTTCAATGGAATCGTTGGATGGAAGGGCAAGGAAGGTGCTTACGTTGAAGGCAAAGGCTGGGCTTTTTGAAAAGAATTACAATCCTATTGTAGATATTGAGTCTATGAATGGCAAATATGTAAAGGTAGAAAACAGGTCATTCATATATAATGTGGCAAAAGAGTCAATGACCCTTGTCACAAATCACAATTCAAAGTACGGAGAGCCTGTTTTGCCTGTAAAGAGTCTGAATGGAAAGAAGATTGCCTACTTGGGATATGATGCCAAACGCAACGGTGTTGAGTGTGCAAATGTCTTGAGAAGATTTGCTCATGTTGATACGCTTATATTGAGAGGCCCTGTAAAGAAAAGGGATCTGATAAAGGCAAAGCGTGAGCTGAAAGAGTATGATCTTATAATTCTTGGTATCAACAACACAGATGCGCGTCCCCAGTTCAATTTTGGCATAGACTCGGTTCAGATGAAATTCATTACAGACTGGGCAGCAGAACAGGATATGGTGGCTATGTTTATGGGTAACGGCTATGTCCTTAACAAACTTAAAGATTACAATAACTTTAAGGCATTTATGATAGGTTACATCAACTCATTGGAGAATATAGAGGCTATGGCTCAGATTATCTTTGGTGCAGTTCCTGCAAAGGGTGTATTGCCTGTATCTTCCGGTGAGTTCAAGTCTGGAGAGTCTGTAATAATTTCTGAAACCATAAGACCGGAGTATGTTTACCATTCACTTGACTCAACATATAGAATGGAGGGTGGAAAGATTTATGGAAATCACATAGTAAAGAGCAATGGCGATACTTTGTGGTATAATGGTGCTGTAAATATCAGTGGAGAGTTTTTGAATGATTTCTTGGGAGAGGATCTTTTCAAGGAGTCTGCAACAGACGATCTTAAGGCGTTTGCTCAAGGATTGGGTATGTCAGATACAAAATTTGTTGTTGACAGATCCCGCAAATCCAATGGAAATGGGGCAAATCAAATTAATGTTGTGTCAACTCTTGATGATATGAGCAAATTCTTTAAGGTTGTTATGGGCGACGGAACATACGGAGGGTGTGTGCATATCCCTTGGCAGGTTAGGGACAGGCTTATCCTTGTTGCCTATACAATGATGGAGCGTGACAATGGCCTTTCGGTATCTAATGATGGCCTTAAGGTCTGGTTGGATGCAGATAAAAATGACATTAAATTTGAGTATATAGCAAACTGATTTGTGCATAAATATGAAAAGATTACACTTTTTACTCTCATTTGTATTGATTCTCTCTTTTCAGGGATTGAAAGCAGAAGAAGCAAGATTGCTTAGATTTCCATCTGTAGGTGGAGATAAGATAGCCTTTACTTATGCTGGAGATTTATACACTGTCTCCATAGATGGAGGTATGGCAACAAAACTCACTTCTCATATCGGTTATGAGACCTTTTCAAGATTCTCTCCAGATGGTAAAACAATTGCCTTTACAGGAGAGTATGATGGCAATACAGAAGTATATCTTATTCCATCGGAAGGTGGAGAGCCTGAGCGCCTTACCTATACAGCTACACTTGGAAGGGATGATATAGGCGACCGTATGGGCCCTAACAATATTGTTATGTGTTGGACTCCGGATGGCAAAAGTGTTGTTTTCCGTACAAGATGGTATACATTTTCAGGATTGCGCGGCCTCTTATTTCAGGCGCCTGTTGATGGCTCGGATATGAAGCAGATTCCATCTACTGAAGGAGGTTTCTGCTCATACTCTCCAGACGGGAAGCACTTGGCAATGAACAGAATGTTCCGTGAGTTCAGAACCTGGAAATACTATAGGGGAGGACAAGCGGATGATATCTGGATAAATAGAGTTGGTACAACCCAGTTGGAGAACATTACAAACAATCCGGCACAGGATATTTTCCCTATGTGGGTAGGGGAAGAGATCTATTTTATGTCTGACAGGGATCATACAATGAATCTTTTCTGCTACAATACCAAAAGCAGACAAACCGCCAAAATTACCAACTTTAATGAGTATGATTGTAAATTCCCTTCATATTCAAAAGATTATATTGTCTTTGAAAATGGCGGATACATTTACAAATACACTATTGCATCAAAAAAATGTGAGAAGGTAAATATAGAACTGGTGTCAGACAATATATATTCACGTCCAAAACTGTCGGACCCTGTAGATAAGAGCACAATAGCTTATCAGATGATGTCAATGGGTTATGCATTGTCGCCGGATGCTAAAAGAATTGTTGTTAATGTGAGGGGAAACCTCCTTTCAATTCCTGCTTCCAAGGGGGCAACATATCCTCTTACAACATCATCAGCTTCTCATGAGAAGAGCCCTGTATGGTCTCCCGACGGCAAACTGCTTGCATTCTTTTCTGATAAGACAGGTGAGTATCAACTCCATTTTATGGATCCGTCAGACCCGTCAACGGAGAGATGCGTAACCAATTTCAAGACTGGATTCCCTGCAAGAGTAAGATGGAGTTCCGATTCAAAAAGGGTATTCTTTTCAAATGAGAAAAATGAGATTTATATGTATGATCTGTCGGCAAACAAATTGAAATTACTCTTCAAGTCTGAAAAGGGTGGAATGCGTAATTTCCAGTTGTCTCCCGACGGAAATTGGATAGCATATAATGAGGCTGCATCAAATAATATATCGCTCATCAAACTCTTTAATGTGGCTGAAGGAAAATCATACTCCATTTCTACAAAATGGTATGATTCACACCAGCCAATCTTTTCAAATGACGGAAAGTATCTTTTCTATGTCTCGGCAAGGGAGTTTGAGGCTATCTATTCACGCACAGAATGGAATGCCGCATACTCGGTAGAGAGTTATATCTTTGCTGTTCCTCTATCTAAGGATACTCCTAATCCTCTGCTTATAAAAGATGAGGAGACCGTTGCTGCAAACGAAGGTAAAACTGGTGGCAAATCTCAAATTGATATTGACGGTATAGTAGAGCGCTCTTTCCCTTTACCAATAGGACCTGGCAAATATTCGCTTACTGCTGCAATTGATGGTACACTCTACTATGCACAGAATGGAAAACCAAAGAAGTTGTCATTGGAAGATATGAAGGCAACAGATGTTTCCCGACAGCTGATTTTAACATTTACACCAGACGGCAAGAAGGCTCTTGTTATGGATAAAGGCAAACTCTTTATTGTGAATGCGCCTTCATTGAGTGGTGGAGAGCCTGTTCCTATGGAGGATATTAGCTTTATGGTTGATTATGCTCAGGAGTGGAAGCAGATTTTTGATGAAACGTGGAGAGTATATAGAGACCACTTCTATGTAGAGAATATGCATGGTAAGGATTGGAAAGCCATTCACGACAAATATGCAGTTCTTCTTCCTTATGTGAAACACCGTCAGGATCTTACTTATATTATTGGCGAAATGATAGCAGAACTCAATTGCGGTCATGCCTACGTTACTTCTGGAGAGGCACCTCGTGCAGAGCGTATAAAGGTTGGTCTTTTGGGTGGCAAGTTCTCAAAAGTTTCAGGTGGAGCCTTCAGAATAGATAAGATTTTTGCCGGTGAGGAGTGGAACGGGACACGCAGATCTCCACTTGCCCAACCTGGTCTTGGAGTCGGGGTTGGAGATTATATTGTTGCAATAAATGGCGTTTCATCTTCAGAGTATAAGAATATTTATCAGGCACTTTTGGGTAAAGTTGGTGTTACAGTTGCCTTGAAGGTCTCTGACAAACCATCAGGGGAGGGGGCACGTACCATTTATGTTAAACCTATAGCTGATGAGAGCAAACTCGCTTATTATGAGTGGGTACAGAATAATATCAAGAAAGTTGAACAGATGAGCAACGGTGAGATAGGATACATTCATATTCCGGATATGAGTGTGGCTGGTCTTACAGAGTTTACAAAACTCTTCTATACCCAACTCGATAAAAAGGCACTCATTATTGACGACCGTATGAATGGTGGCGGAAATGTGTCGCCAATGATTATAGAGCGTTTGCAAAGA
>JAFZFL010000087.1 GCA_017555925.1 Bacteroidales bacterium
GGATCTGAAGATTGAAAAGCTGTATTATCAGAATAAACGCCACCGTAACCACTCCGGCAATAAGGATATTTTTTCTCTCCATGCTTCTCCTCCTGCAAATTATTTAAGGAACAGCTGTTTTGCAAGAGCCTTGCCAAAAAGTATGGCAATAATGCTGTTTGCCACAACATTTATAAGGAATCTCAGTGTTGAATATCCGAATGAATAGAACCCGAATGAGTCCAATCCCATATAGAAAATGAAAAATATCATATATAGGAGCAATATGTAAAGCGAAAATTTGGCAAAGCCTAATGTGTACTCTGTTGTCTCCTGTGTGCTTTCGAGATTGTTTTTGCTCAGGAGCAGCTTAAGAACAGGTGTTTTAAAAAAGGCAATGGCGGTTGTTGCTGCAGCATTGAGACCTGGTATACCGTCGGTGAAGATGTCTACAGTAATACCCAGTATGAAGGCCATTATAATTGAGAGAAATTTGTTGGTCTGCAGAGGAAGTATTATTAGTACAAACGGAAATACTGCAATATAGAGCATAGGCCATATATTTATATAGCCGCTTATCAGTATTTGAATGAGAATTAAAAAGATTCCCAGTGTTATGTACTTGATATTATTCATTTATAACAATATTGGAGAGGCTGTCTATCTCCCTGTGGTAATTGTTTTTAACAATAATTACATTGTCGAGCAGACTGAAATCTTGCAGTAGTTTTACCCTGACAGAGCGGTGCATTCCATTTACAATCTTTGAGGATTCTGCTGTTCCGATAGGTATGTCAGGTGGAAAGAAAGATGAGTAACCGCTGGTGTATATGGTGTCTCCAGGATTTGCATCTACGTGTTGTGGTATATCATTGAGGTTGGCAAACAAAATATCTTTTCCATCCCAGGCCAGTTGGCCAAATGTGTTGCTTTTGCCTATCTTGGCACTAATCTGCTGCTTATTGTTCAGAAATGAGAGTACGTAGGCGTTGTTTCTGCTTACCGCCCTCACAATTCCAACAACTCCATTTGGGGTTATAACTCCCATGTCTACCATAATGCCATCTTTACTTCCTTTATTGATAATGATGAAATTATGCTGGGTGTTTATGGTGTTTTTTATAACCTTGGCCCAGTTGTACTCAAATTGGGGGTGTTCTGCAGTGTAGAGCCTGGTAAGCGAGTCTGCGGTATTTTCTGTATAGGTGTTGTTCAGATACTCCCTCAGCGCGCTGTTCTCTTCCATAAGAGCAATATTCTGCATGGTGACACTACGGTTAATCTCCCTTAGTCTGGAGTAGTTCTTAAGATTGGAGGTCACTTCCCAGAAATGTCTCTGAATCTCCCTTATCTCTCCGCAAACTGTGTATTGCTGCACAATACCATTGTTTACGACCATGGCAATACAGATAGCCTCAATGGCTATAAAAAGGAGAACCCTCCCTAATTGTTGGTATAATGAAGGAGGAATTCTCATAAAATGCTATCTCATTAGGAATGGTAATCTGCCTGCGCCTTTAATTGCCAGACTTGTTCCCCTGGCAACTGCTCTAAGCGGATCATCTGCAACGTGGAACGGAATGTTGATCTTGTCGCGCAAACGCTTGTCAAGACCTCTGAGCAATGCACCTCCACCGGTAAGGAAAATACCTCTTTGAACTATATCTGCATATAGCTCAGGTGGTGTCTGTTCCAGAACAGAGAGAACGGCTGTTTCAATTTTGGCGAGAGACTTGTCGAGACAATGTGCAATCTCCTGACTTGTAACTGCAACTTCAACAGGATGGGCAGTCATAAGGTTAGGACCTCTGACAATGTAAGGCTCCGGTGTCTCATCAAGATCTGCAATTGCAGAACCGACATTAATCTTTATAAGTTCTGCAGTTATCTCTCCAATTCTTATATTATGTTGCTGACGCATATATTGTTGGATCTCGCCGGTGAACACATCTCCAGCAACCCTTATGCTCTCTTTGCATACAATGCCGCCAAGTGAGATTACAGCAATCTCAGTGGTGCCACCTCCAATATCAACAATCATATGACCGGTAGGAGCCTCAACATCAATACCAATACCCAGAGCAGCTGCCATTGGCTCATATATAATGTAGACATCTCTGCCACCAGCATGTTCAGAAGAGTCTCTGACCGCCCTTATCTCCACTTCTGTACTTCCCGACGGAATACATATAACCATTTTAAGATTTGGGGTGAACAGAGTTTTTTTCTTGTTGATCATCTTAACAAACCCTCTGATCATCTGCTCAGCCGCATTAAAGTCTGCTATCACACCATCTTTAAGAGGTCTGATAGTTTTAATGTTCGGGTGAGTTCTTCCATGCATCATCCTTGCTGCATGTCCAAATGCTACCGGTTTGCCTGTATTCTGGTCAATAGCTACAATTGAGGGTTCGTCAACAACTATCTTGTCATTCATGAAAATGACAGTGTTGGCCGTACCCAAGTCTATTGCCAGTTCCTGTGTTAAAAACGAAAATGCCATACTGAATTCTAATGTTTAAAGTGGCGGATGCCGGTAAATACCATAGCTACTCCGTTCTTGTTGCACCAATCAATGCTCTCATTATCTCTGATTGAGCCACCAGGCTGGATTACAGTTCTGATTCCCTCTGCCGCTGCTATTTCAACACAATCAGGGAATGGGAAGAACGCATCTGAAGCCATTACTGCACCATTCAAATCAAAGTTGAATGATTTAGCCTTTGCAATAGCCTGTCTGAGCGCATCTACACGTGAGGTCTGACCTATGCCGCTTGCCAATAGCTGTTTGCCCTTTGCCAATACAATTGCATTTGATTTTGAATGTTTTACAAGTTTGTTGGCAAAAATCAGATCATCAACAAGTTCTACAGCAGGCTGCAACTCTGTAACAGGTTTCAAATCCTCAGGTTTTTCAACATAGCTGTCTCTGTCCTGAACAAGAACTCCACCCAATAGAGATCTGAACTTGATATTTGTAGGAGCAATGTTTTGGGACTCAAGAATTATTCTGTTCTTTTTCTCCTTAAGGATAGCCAGAGCCTCTGCACTATATGCAGGAGCTATCACAACCTCAAAGAAGATCTTGTTCATCTCTTCTGCAGTCTCTTTGTCAACAGCTCTGTTTGCAACAATAATGCCGCCAAATGCAGAAACAGGATCTGCCTCCAAAGCTCTTGTCCAAGCCTCCAATAATGTCTCTCCCGAAGCGCAGCCACAAGCATTGTTATGTTTGATGATACCTACAGTTGTCTGCTCAAAATCTGCAATAAGCTCTATTGCCGCCTCAATATCCAAGAGGTTGTTGTGCGAAATCTCCTTTCCGTGAAGTTGTTTTGGAAGTGTATCCTCTGCACCAAAGTAGGTTCCTTTCTGGTGAGGATTCTCTCCATATCTCAAAACCTTAGATTGGAGAATGCTCTCCTTGAATATAGGGAGTTGCATCTTTCTGTTGAAATAATTGAAGATGGCTGTATCATAATGGGAGCTTACAAGGAATGCCTGTGCCGCAAAATACTCCCTCTCCTCAAGAGTGGTCTGGCATCCTTTCTCTTTTAGTATGTTCAAAAGTGGAGCATAATTCTCTTTTGAAGGGATAATTACAACATCGTTGTAGTTTTTGGCAGCACCTCTGATAAGTGAAATACCTCCTATATCTATCTTCTCTATAATCTCATCCTGTGATGCATTTGCTGCAACATACTCCTCAAATGGATAGAGGTCTACAATAACCAGGTCAATAGATGGAATATCGTACTCGGCTATCTCCTGCTGGTCTGTAGTGTTCTCTCTTCTGTTCAATATGCC
>JAFZFL010000088.1 GCA_017555925.1 Bacteroidales bacterium
ATCATTGGCTCCCTCTGCAGAGGTGTCAAGTTCTGAACCCTTCTCCTTTTTGGGACGCGGTGCAGTAATCTTATCTATCCAACTGTTGAATTTTGCAACAATCTTACTGTTTACAGCAATTGCCCAGGCAACCACAGCAAACAAGATTACAGATGCCGCGCCAATATTGCCCAGCATCATCTTTAACCATGAGGTTATGTAATGTCCGTAAGAACCTCCTGCCCCATTTCCAAACCAGCTGTTGAATTTTGTAAAGGAGAAAAGGAACGAAAATGCCACTGATACAATTACACATCCGAACAGAGAGAGAAAGAAGAGTCTTGCAACCCTAATCTTCTTTATCTTGAGACAAAACAGAGCTACGCCTCCAAAGAAAAATGGAACTATAAAGGCTCCCAAACCAAAAAGCTTTGAAATGAGGAAGTTTGCCCATACAAGTCCTATAGCGCCACCGCCATTCTCAACCTGCATTACTGTGCTGAAAACGCCATCATTATTGAAAAGGCTCTGATCATCTGCCCATGTAAAAAGATAGGAAATCAATGATACAAGGGTATATACAGCTATAGCCAGAGAGGCTAATCCACACAGAAGATATGTACCCTCCTTCCTTCCTGGAACTTCTGTTTCTGCCTTGGCCTGTTGCTTCTCCTTTGCTGTCATCCTTGTCTTTGAAACAACCTTATCTTTTGCTGCCGGTTTTGCTTTCGCACTCATTTTCTCTTTTGCACTCATCTTCTCCGTTGTAGCCATAACTACTTCTTCCTACGCTTGTTATTGTTATTTTTACCCTTGTTGTTCCTGTTAAAATTATTGCGCTGCTGGTTGTTTCCACCATTATTGCTTCCATCTTTCATACCCATACCTATATGCACATCCTCAGGAACAGTAATTCTTCCGTCTGACAACTTGTAAATATCATTGAATATTGTCTCTTCTGAAACCGAATCTTTATTCCATATCAGGTACTGCTGTTTCATGTAAGAGGCCAAAGTCCTAATCATATATGTCTTTACCTCATCATCGGGGCGCTGGGCAATAACCTCAATCATATTCTGAATATTTCTGCCATAATGAGATGCCTTCACAGGGGTCTTCTGGAGCGGAATAGGGTTTGGCCTGGTTGAAAGCGTCTCCCTTGTGGGCGTAGGATACGGTGAATCAATATCAATCTCAAAGTCAGATATTATATGCACATGATCCCACAATTTATGCTTGAAATCATTTATATCCCTCAACTGCGGATTCAAAGTTCCCATAACCTGCACCACCGCCTGAATCTGCTCATTGCGTTTCTCTTTATCGGGAAGATTCTTCACATAATTAATCATATCTTGGACGTGTCTGCCGTACTCAGGCATCAACAATTTGTCTCTCTGCGTATTATAATCCATTACAATAAAACTTTGTGCAAAGATACAAAGAACTTGTCAATTATTACAGACAACAAAAAAATAAACCGGATCAAAATTGCTTTTGACCCGGTATCCCAAAAATTGCCTTTGCCGGTTTCTTTTAGCAGATAACCTTTTTCTTCTCAAAGTATGCCTGCGGATGGGCACATGCTGGACATTTTAGAGGAGCTTTTTTGGCTGTAAGCACGAAACCGCAATTTCTGCACTGCCACTCTATTGGCTCTTCACGCTCGAATACTTTGCCTGCCTCAACCAAAGCCAACAAATCTCTGTATCTTCTCTCATGCTCAGCCTCAACCGAAGCAATAGCTTTGAATACTGCCGAGATCTCAGGGAATCCCTCTTGAGCTGCCACCTCTGCAAATGCAGGATACATATCTGCCCACTCCTCATGCTCACCTTCAGCAGCAGCAGCAAGATTTTGTGCTGTCGTTCCAATTACTCCTGCAGGGAAGGTTCCAGTAATCTCTACCATTCCACCCTCAAGAAATTTAAAGAATCTCTTTGCGTGCTCTTTCTCCTGATCTGCTGTCTCAGTAAATATTGCAGCAATTTGCTCATATCCCTCTTTTTTTGCAACACTTGCAAAATATGTATACCTCATTCTTGCCTGTGACTCACCAGCAAATGAAAGCATTAAATTTTTCTCTGTTTGTGTACCTTTTAGACTTGCCATAATTATAATTTTTAATATTGTTTCTTAATTCATTTCACCAATAAGCTGTATATCTACAGATGATAATTTAAAGTTACCGACACCCTTGCTGTTTACATAATCTGTAACAAGCTTTATAAGCTCCGGATCGGTATAATCTACATGCGTATTTGTATTTATATCGTAGAAGTGGGCATGTTCATATGTATTAACATCAAAATACATTTTATTGTTTGAACTGTATCTCCTGACAACCAAACCTCTCTCTACGAAAGAATCCAGCACGTTGTAAATAGTTGCTATCGTAAGAGAAGGGAAAATATTATTTAACTCTTCTACAACCATATCGGCTGACGCATGCCCCAATTTTTGCATTGCATCGTAAATTGCAATCCTTTGCGGAGTAGCCTTTAAACCGCTTTCGTGAATCTTTTGTTTAATTGTAAGCATAATATATCGTTTTTCTGAATACAAATTTAATAATAACTTTTATAATCTGCAAATTTTTATAAACATTTTTTAAAAATTTAATCACTACCCATTCAAATATTATACCTTTTATTCCCAAACATTATAGCTCAAGAGTTGTTTTAAATTGAAATTTTTCAAATAAAAATATTACAATTTTAAAATTCTTGAGTTATGAGTAATCTTAAAGAGAAGTTCCAGCAAATGGAAGAATCACATCTTAAAAAGGATCCGATTTTAAAATCGGCACCCGACAATGAAATACCGGCGCACTCCACCGATCCCGAGACTGCATACAGAATGGTAAAGCAGGAGACATTCTCCCAGACCAATCCTATGCTTAATCTGGCAACGTTTGTTACAACATACATGGATGAGTATGCCACAAGACTTATGAATGAAGCTATAAACATTAACTATATTGACGAAACCGAATATCCGCGCGTGGCAGTAATGAACGGCAAATGCATCAATATTATTGCCAATTTGTGGAACTCGCCTGAAAAGGCCAAATGGAAAGCCGGAGCATTGGGAATAGGCTCATCTGAGGCGTGTATGCTGGGAGGCATCTCGGCATGGCTCCGTTGGCGCAAGAAGAGACAGGAAGAGGGCAAGCCGTTTGACAAGCCAAATTTTGTAATAAGTACAGGATACCAGGTTGTATGGGAAAAGTTTGCCCAATTGTGGCAGGTTGAGATGAGAACCGTTCCCCTAACAGATGAACATGTTACTCTTGACCCCCAAAAGGCCATAGAGATGTGTGACGAAAACACAATTTGCATTGTTCCTATCCAAGGTGTTACCTGGACAGGTTTGAACGATGATGTTGATGCACTCAATCAGGCTTTGGACATATATAATACACGAACCGGTTACAACATTCCTATTCACGTTGATGCGGCAAGCGGAGGTTTTATTCTTCCATTTCTTGCACCTCATCTCAAATGGGACTTCAGGCTCAAATGGGTAGTATCAATCAGCACATCGGGCCATAAATATGGCTTGGTATATCCGGGCCTCGGCTGGGTAGTATGGAGAGATAAAAAATATTTGCCTGCAGAGATGAACTTTTCGGTAAATTACCTTGGTTCGGAGATTTATCAGGTAGGATTGAATTTCTCGAGACCTGCAGCCCAAATTCTTGGCCAATATTACAACTTTATCCGCTTGGGATTTGAGGGATACAAAAAGATACAGCAAGAGAGCCTTGAGCTTGCAAAATATTTATGGGGAGAGATTGGCAAAATGCCACAATTCAAGAACTATGCGAAAGAGGTTGTGAATCCTCTGTTCATCTGGCATATGAACCCCGAATACAACAAAACAGCACAATGGACACTTTATGATTTGCAGAACACTCTGCAACAAAGCGGATGGATGGTTCCTGCATATACTCTTCCCGACAATCTTACAGACACAATTGTAATGAGGATAGTTGTAAAACAAGGATTTACCAGAGATCTGGCAGACATGCTCCTTAACGACATAAAAAATGCGGTAGAGAATTTTGAGAAGTTGGAATATCCAACACAGAGCCGTATTGCGTATGAGAAGGAGGAGATGCAGAAAGGCAAAGTGTTTACACACTGACAAAAAGTTTCACTTAATAATAATGTAGAGTATGGCTAATATCAAACAAGCAGCAAAATTGGGTGTATTCACCCTTGCCATAATGAATGTTACTGCAGTTGTAAGCCTCAGGGGCTTGCCTGCAGAGGCAGAATATGGTATAAGTTCTGCCTTCTATTACCTTTTTGCCGCTATTGTTTTTCTTATACCCACTTCTATGGTTGCCGCAGAAATGGCAGCAATGTTCCAGGACAAACAGGGAGGTGTATTCAGATGGGTTGGAGAGGCATACGGCAAAAAATGGGGATTCCTTGCAATATGGCTGCAATGGATTCAAAATACCATCTGGTATCCCACTGTCCTCACATTTGGAGCGGTATCAATAGCTTTTATTGGAATGAGTCAGAGCAGCGATATGGCTTTGGCATCCAACAGAGTCTATACTCTGATTGTTGTTCTGGCCATCTACTGGATTGCCACATGGATTTCGCTTAAAGGAATGGGTTGGGTTGGAAAAGTTGCCAAAATAGGCGGTCTTGCAGGAACAATTATTCCGGCAATGCTGCTGGTTATCCTTGGCATTGTTTATCTGGTTACAGGAGGAGAATCCCAAATGAATTTTAGCGGAAGCTTCTTCCCAGATTTGAGCAAATTGGACAATCTTGTACTTGCCTCTTCAATATTTCTCTTCTATGCAGGTATGGAGATGAGCGGTATACACGTAAAAGAGATGGACAACCCCGGCAAAAATTATCCGAAAGCAATATTTATAGGTGCCGCCATAACTGTACTGATATTTATATTGGGAACATTTGCCATAGGTTTGATAATTCCACAAAAGGATATAAACCTTACCCAGAGTCTTCTGATAAGTTTTGACAAATATTTTGCCTATATCCATGCCAGCTGGCTGTCACCAATTATAGCAATTGCATTGGCATTTGGAGTGCTTGCTGGAGTACTGACATGGGTTGCAGGCCCATCCAAAGGTATTTTTACAGTTGGCAAGGCAGGTTATCTGCCTCCATTCTTCCAGAAAACCAACAAAATAGGTGTACAGAAAAACATTCTGCTCATACAGGGTGCGATTGTCACACTTTTGGGAATGCTCTTTGTTGTAATGCCGTCGGTACAAAGTTTTTATCAGATAATGTCACAACTCTCTGTCCTACTATATCTGGTAATGTATCTGCTTATGTTTTCAGGAGCAATAAGATTGAGATATATAATGAAAGATGCAAAACGTCCTTTCAGAGTAGGCAGCAAAGGCAACTTCATTATGTGGATTGTTGGAGGACTGGGTTTTGCCGGCTCACTGCTCGCATTCGTCCTCAGCTTTATTCCTCCTGCTCAAATAAACACAGGCAGCAACTTTGTCTGGTTTGCAGTTCTGCTCGGAGGTTGTATTGTAATGGTAGCCATTCCATTTGTAATCTTTGCCAACCGCAAAGCATCATGGCTTGCCAAAGATACAGAGTTCGAACCGTTCCATTGGGAAGAGAGACAACAAAAACAGGAGTGACCCCAAGTGGCAGTTCCTAATAATCAAAAAAGTGTCATCACCGCTATTTTAAGGGTCGTGACACTTTTGTTATGTATCACTGAGTATATGGAGAAATCAAAAACAATATACTTTCTCATAACGCTAAGCACATAAACAAAAAAACACACTCTATCAGTTAACAAAGAGTGTGCTTGGGAGTTTTACGTTTCCAAAACTCCAATCTCTATATGGTAAGCTCCTCTCCTTCCGATTTTGCAATTACAACAGCTCCACACATATCGCCGTATGAGTTTGTTGCTGTACGCGGCATATCACAAAGCTGCTCCACTGCAAGTACAAGACCTATGCCCTCCAACGGCAAACCTGCAACTGTAACTGCAACAGAAAGCATTACAAGGCCGGCCATTGGTATACTTGCTGTTCCTATTGCAGAGAACAACACGGTAACCACTATTATCATCTGCTCTATGAAAGAGAGCTCAACACCATAAACCTGTGAAAGGAATATTACAGCCACACCTTCATAAAGTGCTGTACCATTCATATTGATGGTTGCACCCAAAGGGAGTGTAAAACTTGCTATCTTGTTGGAAATACCGCATTTCTCCTGTGAATCTCTCAAAGAGATTGGAAGCGCCGCTCCAGACGAACAGGTTGAAAACGCTGTAAGAATAGCTGTTGACATCTTCTTCATGTGCCTCCACGGGTTCTCTTTACCCAAGAAATATACTGTCCCAGGAAGGATAATGAAGAACTGTATGAGACAACCTATCCATACGATAAGCACAAACATTCCCAAACTCTGTGCTATCTCGGCCAATTTATCCATATCTCCTGCCTGCTGCGAAATCATTTTTGCTACAATGGAGAAGACACCATAAGGGGCAAGTTTTATAACAGAGAGGGTAATCTTCATAATTACGTCAAATACCGACTGAAACACATCAACAATTGTGTTTCTTGACTTATCACCCACCTGTGTCACAAAATATCCGAACAGAATTGCAAAGAATATTACAGCCAACAGATCACCCTGCGCCAAAGTCTCAAAAATATTGCTTGGAATGATACTTATTATTCTGTCGCCCAATGACACCTTCTCGGCTGTAGCCATCTGGGCTGCTGTATCTGCCTGAGATACCAAAGATGAACCTACACCCGGTTTGAGAATATTTACAAAAACAAGACCTATAAGTGTAGCCACCACTGTTGTAGTTACATAAAAGCCTAAAGTTTTTCCGGCAATTCTTCCCAATCCTCCTGACTTTCCAATACTTGCAACACCAACCACCATAGAAGAAAAGACAATTGGAATAACAATCATCTTGAGCAGGCGCAAGAACATATCTCCGGCCCAACTGATATATTTCACATATTCGTGACAAAAAATGCCAAATAACACACCCAGCACAAGGGCTATAAGTATCTGCCAAGGCAATGCTATCTTTATTCTCTTCATAACTCCCTATTTTTATCCTTTATAATACAACTCCCTTATACACCCCTCAGCCAAAGCCTCAAGACACGAAATTCCCATCTCCTTGTCGAGACCTGTATTTGCATAGGCAATTGGGATCTCTGTACATGCACCCACAATTGGAAGCTTTTCAATAGCCCACAAACGTTCAACAATACCTCTGAACTTCTCTCCAGCCTCTTTGTGCTGGCCAGCCTTAACCATATCGGTGACATCATGAATCTCCACCTGCATATCGTAGTCAGGAATACGGAAATTGTAACCGCTATCCTTTGCATGCTTCTGGTAAAGCCCTGTTTTCATTGTTCCCAGGGTAGCTGTAAGCCATGCTCCCTGCGGCGAAACTGTTGAAGACTTCAAAATTGTCTCATCAATAATATGTACAATAGGTTTCTCTATCTCATCCCTGAACCCGTCAATGAAATAGTGGGCAGTATTGCATGTTGCGCACAACATATCCGCTCCCCAACCGATAAGGGTCTTGAGACCATCCTTTATATACTCTGTAGGGTCTGGTCCTTTACCCAAAAGAAATGTTGTTCTGTCGGGAGTAACAGTATGTGAATAAACAATCATTCTTGGATGTTCCTGATCGGTTCCAGCAGGAGTCTTCTCTGCAAGTACCCTCAAAAAATCTGCTGTTGCAGCTGGGCCCATTCCGCCCAATACGCCAAGTGTTTTATCTGTATGCATAATTTTCTTAATTTGTTTGCGCGAATTTACTAAAAGATTCTGTACATGGAAAGTTTAATGAGTATCTTTGTAGGATATAACAGAGTTTATTATGGTTTCAGTAGACGGATTGACGGTAGAATTTGGAGGCACAGCCCTCTTTAAGGACATATCATTTGTCATTAATGACAAAGACAGAATTGCCCTTATGGGTAAGAATGGCGCAGGCAAATCAACTCTTTTAAAGATACTTGCAGGAATAAAGTCCCCTACAAGAGGTAAAGTTTCGGTAACCGACGGCGGAAAGATAGGCTATCTACCACAGCACCTTATGGTGGAGAACGGACGCACCGTTTTTGAGGAGACAGCCCAGGCCTTTGAATACCTTTTTGCCATTGAGCGCAAAATTGAGGAGCTCAACAGCCAGCTCACTACCCGTACTGATTACGACAGTGAGGAATATATGGCACTTATTGAGGAGGTTACGGCCCTGTCTGAAAAGTTCTACCATATAGACCTTACCAATTATCAGGAGGATATTGAACGTACCCTTATAGGATTGGGTTTTAAAAGATCAGATTTTTCCCGACAGACTACCGAGTTCAGCGGCGGTTGGCGTATGAGAATTGAACTTGCAAAGATATTGTTGCAGAAGCCCACTCTGCTTCTTCTTGATGAGCCAACCAACCATCTTGATATTGAATCCATTGAATGGCTTGAAGATTTTATCATAAACAGCGCCAATTCTGTTATGGTAATCTCACACGACAAGGCCTTTGTAGACCATATTACAACTCGTACCATTGAGATTACAATGGGCAAGATTTATGATTATAAGGTAAACTACAGCAAATATCTTGAGTTGCGTGCAGAGCGCCGACAGCAACAGCAGGCTGCATACGACAACCAGCAGAAGATGATTGCAGAGACCAAAGAGTTCATTGAGCGCTTTAAAGGAACCTACTCAAAGACCAATCAGGTACAGTCACGCGTGAGGATGCTTGAGAAGCTTGAACTTGTAGAGGTTGATGAGGTTGACAGAAGCGCCCTCAATCTGCGTTTTCCACCGGCTCCTCGCTCAGGTTCATATCCGGTAATTACCAAAGAGCTTGGCAAATCTTACGGAGAGCATCTGGTATTTTCCAACGCCTCTTTAACTATTGAGAGAGGAGAAAAGATTGCTTTTGTGGGCAAGAACGGAGAGGGAAAGAGTACGATGGTAAAGGCTATAATGAATCAGATTGACTTTGACGGTGAGCTTCAGCTTGGCCACAACCTCAAGATTGGATACTTTGCCCAGAATGAGGCCTCACTGCTTGATGAGGAGCAGACAGTCTTCAGCACCATAGACAATGTTGCAGTTGGCGATATTCGCACAAAAATCAGGGATATCCTTGGCGCATTCATGTTCGGCAGGGACGATTCCGACAAACAGGTAAAAGTGCTGTCGGGAGGATAAAGGACAAGACTTGCAATGATAAAGCTGCTTCTTGAACCGGTAAATATGCTTATTCTTGACGAGCCTACAAACCACCTCGACATTAAAACCAAAGAGATTCTTAAAGAGGCCCTTATAAATTTTGACGGCACACTGATTGTTGTCTCCCACGACAGGGATTTCCTTGACGGACTGGTAAATAAAGTTTACGAATTCTCAAACAAGAGGGTCATTGAACACCTTGGCGGAGTTTATGACTTCCTTGAAAAGAAGAGGATGGAGAATTTGAGAGAGATTGAACGGAACAAATAATTAAAACACTTAAAAATATGAAAAGATCCTACTTTGCAAGCGCTCTGATGCTTGCCCTTTGCACCACACTTTTTGGATGTAACTCCAATAGTGACAACAATGAGCTGCCTGTAATTGATATTGCTGCAGCATTTGATAATCCACAGGAGATAAAACTTGGAGAATATGCATCTGCCATTGAGTATGTTCCGCTTGAAACTACAGAGAAATCACTGGTGAATGGCAGTATAATTAGTTTGCAGATGGTTGCAACAGATAAAGGAGTTGTAATTTATGGTACTAACTCAACAAGCACTCCAATTCACTTTGGCAACGACGGAAAATTTATATCCTTGATTGGATCAAATGGAAGATCTGTAACCGAATATGATAATATTCAGACTATTGTTTGCCATCAAAATCTTACTGACATTATTGAATACAACAGAATTGTTTCCTATGACAACAATACAGGAGAGTATGCAAAAAGCACTGAACCTTCAGACTCACGCCAATTCGGAAGAGATTTGCACAGATTCCAGGACGGCAGTATAGTTTATATAAAAAATGACTGGGCAACAAGAGATGACATACTTACTGCATTGGATTCAGACGGAAATGAGGTTGCCTCAAAACTGATTAACAAAATAGAGTATGAACAAGTTCAAAAGCCGAATGTAATATTGGAAGAGGGTGTATTTTTTGCAGCGCCCATTAAAAACCAGCCAATGATGCGATCTGGCCTTACAGATGCAGTATTGCTTATAAATGAAAAGGACACCGTATATTTTGTTGATAAAGAAGCTAACATTACACCAAAATATCTTGTAAGCTACGGCAAATACACTCCGGGATGCTACTGGAACTACTTCTACTTTGAAACAGAGAAATTTATAACATCAAGAGCTCTCTTCAAAGCCAATCTGTACACTAACATTGACCCTAACTACAGATTTACCTATTTCATATACGACAAAGATAACGGCACAACAAGAGGCTTCAAATATGATCCGTTCTACAAGACTGCCGGCTTCACAAATGACCTTGACAATGGCGGCATCCCATTCTACCCTGTGGCTATTGGCAACGGAAAAATGTACCAGCTTGTGAGCGCTATAAAATTTATGGATTACGCAGAACAATCCTCATCGCAAAAGATGAAAGATGTTGCTGCCACCATAACCGAAGAGAGCAACCCTGTAATGATTGTTGTTACATTGAAATAAATAACTATGTTCGCGAAAGGAGGAAAATAACAAATTTCTACCTTTCGCGAACATCAATTCTTCATTAGAACGATATACCAACGTTTGCTCCCACCGAATTTGCATGAATTGCATGAATATACCTATATGCAAATCTTACATTAAGACTTAAAGAACTGTATAATTTGATCTTAAAACCCAATTGTGGCGATATAATCCAGGAAGAATCAAATCTCTTCCACTCACCTGCTCCAAACTCAACTCCTGTATCAACCACACCTGTAAGAAACAGTTTCCCATTATTGAACGGTATATCATACCTAAAATCTGCAAATACGGGAACGCCTGCGTATCTTGTTGTATTACTGCCTACCGCACCTATCCAAGCATCCTGACTCATCCACTCATATCCTGCACCTGCACCAATCCCAAAATCCTTCACAACCTTATATGAAAAGGTATAATTTACAGCAAGACTGCCTTTACATTCCGGTTTATTTGCAGCCAATGCCATAAAATTAAACTCATGTCCAACCCTCTTTTCTTTACAATCCTGGGCAAACGAAAAAACAGGCTGCATAAACAATAAAGCCAATAACAATAAACAGAACTTTTTCATAACATTACATTTTGTGGTTAAATTCAAT
>JAFZFL010000089.1 GCA_017555925.1 Bacteroidales bacterium
AACGTATAAGGCCGACTCAAAAAAATCATTGAATCAGCCTTATCTCATTTTTTTTAAATTTGTATATTACATCTGCATACCACCGCAAACAGAAATCACCTGTCCGGTAACATATCTTGACAACTCACTGTCCAAGAATACGCATACATTTGCAATATCCTCAGGTGTACCGCCTCTTCTTAGAGGAATTTTCTGAGCCCAACCCTGTTTTACCTCCTCAGGCAACTGATTGGTCATCTCTGTTATGATAAATCCTGGAGCTACAGCATTTGCACGCACGCCACGAGAACCCAACTCCTGTGCGATTGATTTTGCCAAACCAATCATACCTGCTTTTGATGCTGAATAGTTACATTGGCCGGCATTGCCATGTACACCTACAACCGAACTCATATTGATGATTGAGCCGCTTCTCTGACGCATCATGACTGGAGTCACTGCATGCACAAAGTTAAATGCAGATTTCAAGTTTACAGCAATAACAGCATCCCATTGAGCCTCAGACATACGCATCATGAGACCATCCTTGGTGATACCTGCGTTGTTAACAAGAATATCAAGTTTTCCAAACTCCTTCACAACCTGCTCTACAGTAGAGTGAGCCTCCTCAAATGATGCTGCATTTGATGCTATGGCCAAAACTTTAACTCCATATGACTCAATCTCCTCTTTTGTCTTAAGGCCATTCTCATCAATTACAAGATCTGTAAACGCTATGTTTGCACCCTCTTGTGCATACTTAATGGCAATTGCTTTACCAATGCCTCTTGCAGCGCCTGTAATAAGCGCAACTTTTCCCTCTAATAATTTCATTTCTGTATATTTTAGGTTTTAAATAAATTCTGCTATAAGATCATATTCATTTGCTCCTATTATCTTAACTTTTGCAAAAGAGCCTATTATGGATGCCGGCAAAGCCTCTTTACCAAATTTTTCATAGAAGCTCTCTTTTCCTATAAGAATCTCTCCATCAACTTCGGGACTCTCATATTGCGAACGTGCCACAAAGACGCCGTCGGCAAAGGAATCAATTATTACCCTCTCTTGCATTCCCACCCTGGCTTTATTGCAATCAAGTGAGATTTGGGACTGAAGCTCCATAAGTTCATCGTATCGTCTCTGTTTGGTGCTCTCCCTTACACTATCCTTAAAGTGGAGGGCGCCATAAGTCCCCTCCTCTTCTGAGTAAGTAAATGCTCCCAGACGCTCAATCCTGTTCTTATTTACGAATGACAGCAATTTTTCAAATTCACGTCTTCCCTCACCTGGATGCCCTACAATCATTGTTGTTCTCAATACCACTCCCGGCACTTTTGCACGTATGTCATCTATTATCCTTTGCGTTGCGGAACCATCTATAGAACGGCGCATAGCTGCAAGTACCTTTGTGGAGGCATGTTGTAAAGGGATGTCAAGATATTTGCATATTTTAGGGTTTGTTCCCATAACATCCAACACATCCTGTGGAAATTGTGCAGGATATGAGTAATGGAGTCTTATCCACTCTATGCCCTCAATTTTGGAGAGGCTATCGAGCAGTACTGCCAAACTCCTTTTGCCATACAGGTCAAGACCATAATAGGTAGTATCCTGTGCTATCACTATCAACTCCTTAACGCCTTCAGACGCAAGCTTCTGCGCCTCTTCAAGAAGTAATTCTACAGGCACTGACACATGTTTGCCCCTGATATGAGGAATAGAGCAATATGAACAGGTTCTGTCGCAACCCTCCGATATTTTAAGGTAAGCGTAATGTTTGGGAGTTGTAAGATAGCGGGATGTGTCAAGACTCTTCTCATCTGTCAGGTCAATAGCCTTTAAAAGGGAGGTCCAATCAAATGCACCAAAGAAGGCATCCACCTCAGGAATCTCCGCTTCAAGTTCATCTTTATAGCGTTGTGACAAACACCCGAAAACAAATATATTTTTTACCAACCCCCTTGCCTTTGCCGCTACTGCCTCAAGGATTACATTAATGGACTCTACCTTGGCATCTTTGATAAAGCCACATGTGTTTATAATTACAGCATCAACCACTCTTTGAGGGTCGGCAACTGCCTCCTCTTCTGTTGGAAGCTCATAATCCTCAGGCAACAATTCTATTCCGGCAGCAGCCAGTTTTGCCATAAGATGCTCCGAATCCACCCGATTCTTTGAGCATCCCATAGTGATGAACTGCACCCTCTTGGGCCTGCAATATGTTATTCTCTTTTCCAAATGACAATAAGTTAATTACTCAGCATTCTGTTGTTCATCCTCTTCCTGAACAAAATCCAAAGAGGCATTCTCTTTAAGACAAGAGTACCACTCCACAACCTTCTTCATATGTGAAGCATAGAAACGCTCTCTATCATAATCTGGAAGCACTTTGCCAAAGAACTCTTTGAGTACCTCAGGTTTGCTCTTTCCATTAGGAGCATCATTATCTCCCAACTCCTCTCTCATTCTCTCAAATACATATTGCAAACGTACTTCGTCAGTCTCAGTAAATATTGATATATCAGCCAAAGATGTAATTCTGGCACTTACTCCAAAACATGTTCTTTTCTTAGTTACAAACGACTCTACAACAACACCTGCATTTGCTTGCGACAAATAAAGGAACAGGCCAGGTTGTCCTGCAATTGACAACACCTTTTTCAAATCTGTTTTCATAAATCTCTAAAATCTCCTATTGTTTTTAATAACTATATACTTGTATTTCAATTGAATCCTCGTTCTTTTTTTATTATTTCATAAGCCAAAGCCACAGATTTGAACTTCTCCTCCGCCGCTTTTTTCACATCTGCACCAAGAGATTCAACTCTGTCGGGATGATGCTTGAGTGCAAGTTTTTTATATGCCTTCTTTATCTCCTCATCTGTAGCATCAGGGCTGATCTCCAACACCTTATAGGCATCCTCCACTCTATTTCCGAACATTGCAAAGATTGACTCGCTCTCTTGCGGAGAGACTCCAAGAAATGTTGCAATCCGCTTGAGTGTGTCAATCTCAGCTGAGCTTACGTGACCATCGGCCTGGGCTATGCCTACAAGATAGTGCAGCAACTGCAATCTTTGAGGCATATCCATATAAGTCTTTATCTGCGCACATACCTGCGGCAAATCTATATTTTTCTGCAACAGCTCCTGCAATATCTTCAAAGCCTGGCCCACTGCAGCCTCTCCAAAGTTCCTGCGTATGAACTCCTTTACAAAATCAAGCTCTGAACGCATGACTTTTCCGTCTGCTTTCATTACTGAGGCCGACAAAACAAGCAGTGAAACCATAAAACTGTTACGTTGCTCATTATATCTGCCTGCTCCCGAAAAGTTACCCTGTTGGTTGGAGTTCTCAAACAAGGCACCCAAAGAATATCCCAACAAAGCGCCGATAGGACCACCCAATGCCCATCCAATTGCTCCTGTTATCCACTTTCCTATACCCATATCAAATGCTTTATTTCTAATTGTTCCACATCTGGCGGCCTACAAACTGCACATGGCATCATAGACTTTTCTTATCTGCGGCAGCAAAGCTCTCTTTCCATCTGCAAAGATAATAAAATCGGCCATAGCCATACGCTTCTCATCACTCCATTGTACCGCCATCCTATCAAGCACCTTTTGGCGCTCTGTCTTGTCGCGCTCCATAACGCGCTCCACTCTCAGTTCAAATGGGGCCGTTACAGTCACCACCCTATCAGTACACTCCTTTACCAAAGGCTTCTCAAGCAATATTGCAGACTCCATGATTACAAATGGCACAGCAGTTTGTCCAAAAGACTCTTTCCAAATATTAAAGTCACGGACAACAGCAGGATGTACCAGCTTTTCAACCTCCGCAAGAAGTGCTTTATCTGCAAAAATCATAGATGCAATGATATTGCGCTGTATAATCCCATTTTCAACAATTGCATCTCCAAGAAGATCCACCATCTGCTTTAGCAACAAAGGATCTGTATCATACAGAGCCTTTGCCCTATTGTCAGAGTCATAGACAGGTATTCCCATCTTATTGAAAATATTTGCAATATAGCTTTTTCCGCTACCTATACCACCTGTACAACCAAGAACTCTCATATTATCTTTAATTTACCAGGCACTCCACAAACAGAGGTTCTGTACGTACATCAAACAGACCTTCAGGTTTTCTGACTATCTGAGGTCTGACAATATTTGACCGGCCAATTGAATCATAATTTACTGTTACACCAAAATCTTTTTCTGCTCTGCATAAACCTTCCCATGCAGACT
>JAFZFL010000090.1 GCA_017555925.1 Bacteroidales bacterium
TCTTCATTAAGTCTGTTTATATCAGAATCAAACCAAATTGGTTTGCCACCTATAGTTGAAATGCCTTTCGACTTCAGTTGCACCTTATGTATTGGATTCTTGGACAATATATTACCCATAGAACCACGCCCTTTGACTGCAATTGCTGCAAAATCAAAATCAAATATCAGTTTCTTCAATTTTGGCCTTGGTTTGAGGAAGACCTTCAACACCTCTGCCTCACCATTAGGATTTGCCGAGAACCACAGCAACTGTGAGTCAGGTTTTCCCTGAGTGATATCATACTCCTTATCGCGGGTAACACCCGTAATGGCAAACCTCTTGACATAGACAATACCCGCCTTGCCGTCTCTATATACCGCATTATATATTGTTCTGCTGTCATTCTTTATAAAGACTCCGGCATGAATTATATTCTTCCCGACAAATGCCTTGTCAGTTACCTTTGTAACAATATATTTACCGCTCTTGAGGAAGACAACTATATCATCAATATCAGAACAGTCACACACATATTCGGCATTGTCATCCTTTTTAAGATCCATACCTACAAAACCCTCAGCCCTGTTGATATATAGTTTGGCATTTGCCACAGCCACCTTGGTCGCCTCAATGGTTTCAAAGTTTGAAATCTCCGTAACCCTCGGATACATATGGCCATACTTCTCCTTAAGTTGGGTATAATAGGCTATTGTATACTCCACAATTGCAGCAAGATTCTTCTTGACCAGCTTCATCTCCTCTTCGAGACGAAGCAGCTTCTCCTCAACCTCCTTCACATCAAATTTGGAAATCTTTCTCACAGGCTTCTCCACCAATTTATGAATATCCTCCATAACTATTGGTCTCAAAACAAGCTTCTGGAACTTCAACATTGCATTGTGAACCTCGGCCAGCTGCTCATCCCAACTTTGGGCCTCCTTTTCCAAAAGACGGTAAATCTTGTTTTCAAAGAAAATCTTTTCAAGTGAAAAATAGTGCCAGTTCTCCTCCAACTCATTCAACCTTATCATAAGTTCGCTCTTCAGCAATGACTTGGTATGGTCTGTATTGTATTTGAGTATCTCATCAACTCCAATGAAATGGGGTTGCTTATTCATAATGACACAGGCATTTGGAGATATTGACACCTCGCAATCGGTAAATGCATATAGCGCATCTATTGTCTTGTCCGGCGATATATCATTATGAAGAGTGATAATAATCTCAGCTTCACTTGCTGTATTGTCATCAATCTTCTTTATCTTTATTTTACCCTTGTCGTTTGCTTTAAGTACACTTTCAATAAGAGATGAGGTTGTAACTCCAAAAGGTATTTCAGTAATGGCAAGTGTTTTTTTGTCTATTTTGTGAATTCTTGCCCTTACTTTTATCGCACCGCCCCTCAAACCTCTATTATATTTGGAACAATCTACAAGACCTCCTGTAGGAAAATCGGGATAAAGCTCAAACTCTTCACCCTTCAGATATGATATTGAAGCATCTATCAGTTCATTAAAGTTGTGAGGCAGTATCTTGGAGGCAAGACCCACCGCAATACCCTCAACACCTTGAGCAAGCAACAACGGGAACTTGACCGGCAGATTTACAGGCTCCTGATTTCTTCCGTCGTATGAGTTCATCCACTCTGTAGTCTTTGGATTAAAAACCACATCATTTGCAAATTTGCTCAAACGGGCCTCTATGTAACGTGGTGCAGCTGCACCGTCACCTGTCAATATATTTCCCCAGTTTCCCTGACAATCTATAAGAAGATCCTTCTGACCCAACTGCACAAGCGCATCTCCAATTGAAGCATCGCCATGCGGATGATACTGCATAGTCTGACCAATAATGTTGGCCACCTTATTGTATCTGCCGTCATCTATACGCTTCATTGCATGAAGAATACGTCTTTGGACAGGCTTAAGGCCATCTGTAATATGCGGCACTGCACGCTCCAGAATAACATAGGACGCATAATCCAAAAACCAATCTTTATACATTCCGGTAAGCTTATGCTTGAAATCACCCTCCTGCAAAAGTTTGCTGAATTTGTCTGATCCGCTCTCTTCAGAAAAATCAATATTATCCTGTCCGTTGTCGTATAGTTCCTCTTCTGTCATTGTCTGCTACTTTTTCTTTTTCTCACTTTTTATCAATTCATCACCTTATGGTAGGCTACTGGATATATCCGAACTTCTTGAGTTCCCTCTTGTTTTCTCTCCAGTCAGGATCCACTTTCACAAACATCTTAAGGAAGACCTTCTTCTCAAAGAATTTTTCCATATCCTTTCGTGCCTGAATTCCTACCCTCTTAAGAGCCATACCCTTAGGTCCTATTATAATTCCCTTTTGCGACTCTCTCATCACAAGAATTACAGCCTCTATATTGTAAATCTCCTCATCTTCCTTGAATGAATCTATAATGACCTCTGTACAATAAGGAATCTCTTTCTGATAATTGAGAAGTATCTTTTCCCTTATAATTTCAGACGCAAAAAATCTCAAACTCTTGTCTGTAAACACATCCCTGTCATACCAGGCCGGCTGTTGTGGCAAGAGCTCAGTTACTCTTCCAAAGATTGTCTGCAAATTGAACTTGTTAAGAGCCGATGCAGGGAAAATCTCTGCCTTAGGCACCAACGAATGCCACTGCTCCACCAATTCAATCACCTTCTCTTGAGAAGACTCATCTATCTTGTTTATTACTATCAGAACAGGACAATCCACCTTTGACAACTTCTCCACATACTCCCTGTTCTTGTCAATTTTCTCAATTACATCTGTCACATAAAGGATAATATCCGCATCTCCTATGGCTGTCTCCACAAAATTCATCATACTCTCCTGAAGCATATAATTGGGCTTCAGTATACCCGGAGTATCAGAGAAAACAATTTGATAATCTTCTCCGTTAACTATACCCATAATTCTGTGGCGGGTAGTCTGTGCCTTTGCTGTGACAATAGAGAGCTTCTCACCTACAAAGGCATTCATTAGCGTAGATTTGCCAACATTGGGATTACCAATGATATTTACAAAACCTGCTCTGATAATCTGTCCTTCTGTCTGTTGCATAAAAGTGCCAAATCTAAAAGGTTTTTACTCGTATGAGCCCATCTTAAGCATTGCAATCTCAGGCTCTGTAAGGAATCTCCATTGACCTCTTCTCAAGTTCTTTTTGGTAAGTCCCGCAAAATATACTCTATCCAACTTCTTCACTTTGTAGCCCAAGTGCTCGAACATACGTCTGATAATACGGTTTCTTCCAGAGTGAATCTCCACTCCAACCTGAGTTTTATCCTCATCTACATAAGATATTGCATCAGCCTGAATAAAGCCATCCTCCAAAGTAATACCCTTCAAAAGTGCACTCAAGTCAGTCTGCTTGAAATTTTTATCTACGTGTACGTGATATATCTTCTTCTTTTCATATGATGGGTGTGTAAGTTTTTCTGCCAGATCACCATCATTTGTAAGAAGCAAAACACCCGTTGTTGCCTTATCCAATCTTCCTACAGGATATACTCTTTCTTTGCACAAATTACTTACAAGGCTTACCACTGTCTTGTCTGCGTGCGGATCACTTACAGTTGTTACAAAATCTTTTGGTTTGTTCATAAGGATATAAACCTTCTCCTCACCCTTTAGTCTCTCACCATTGAACTTCACCTCATCTGAAGGATACACTTTTGTACCCAACTCTGTAACAATAACGCCATTGACAGATACAAGTCCTGCCGTAATGAAATCATCGGCCTCCCTCCTTGAACAGATACCGCTGTTTGAAATGAATTTGTTCAAACGTACTCCATCATCTGCACTTTTCACCTTTGCAGGCTGAGGTTTCTGTGTCTGTGCACCTTTGGCAAATCTACCGCCATTCTCTCCGGCGAATCTGCCTCTAGGTCTCTGTGCTAATCTGCTTTCACCTTCAAAAGATGTTCTGCCATAACCTCTTTTTGCACCTTCACCTGATGCAGCTTTGCCATAGCTTCTCCTTGTACCCTCGCCAGATGCAGCTCTGCCATAGTTTCTCTTTGTACCCTCGCCAGATGCAGCTTTGCCATAACCTCTCTTTACACCCTCTTCAGATGCTGTTCTACCAAACTTACGCTTAGCCTGACCTGGCTCAGATGATTTTCTTACTGAGCCTTCTGCGGCTGAGTAGCGTGATCTTCCCGCAGGTCTTCCCTGCGCAGGTCTGCCCTCTGATCTTCTGCCAGTTGCAGACTCTTTACGTCCATTACCTCTTGCAATGGAACGTCCTCCTGTAGTATTATTTCTCATTAGTATAAATTTCGCGGGCAAAGATAGCAATTACCTTTCTAAAAAGTAAGAGCACTTGAACAAAAAAATCATTCTCTTGTATTATTCATATAATTCTCCAGATGCCTATGAAAAATATTCTTGCAATAGCATTTGCCATAGCCTTACAACTTGCTTTCAGATTTGAGGCTGCAGCCCAACACAATATTCAAATATCTATTGAAGAGGCATTTGAACAGTATGAAGCAAACAGCAACACTATTGCTGTAGCAGGCAAAGGAGTTGAGATTGCCAAAGAGGAAAAGGCACGCCTCAACTCAACCTGGTATCCATATATAACCGCTTTGGGCAGTTATATAAACATGTCTGAAAAGATTGAGGTAAAAGAGAGCATCAAAGAGCTTGCACAACCGGTAATTGATGTTTTTCCGGAATTGGAACAGATTCTCTCCATTATAGGACCCTCTTCCCTCTCTTTTCCCCTTCTCGACAACAATATTGCCTCCATTGACGGAACAATAGCATGGCCTCTCTTTACAGGAGGAAAAAGAATTTACGCCAATAAAATAGGCAAATCGCTGGTCAATACCGCATCACTGCAAAAAGAGCTGGTACAAAACACCCAATATATACTTCTCATCGAACGCTACTATACTGTAAAACTTCTCAAAAGAACTGTATCTGTCTGTCGGGATGAGACTCAAGCCAACAAAATGCTCTATGAAAATGCTCAAAAACTCATGGAAAACGGAATTATAAACAGAGCGGAAATGTTGGTAGCAAAGGTTGCTTATGAAGAATCGTCCCTTAAACTTGAGACAGCATTAAGAGAGTATGATGTTGCCGGGAACGCACTCCTCTCCATGCTCGACAGGGATTCACAGTTGACAGAAAACAGCAATCTCGATCTTACAACCCCCTTCTTTATATGCACCTCAATTCCCCCATTGGAACACTTTATAAAAACAGCTATGGCAAACAACCAGCAGACCAATATAATTGAGCAGCAGAAGAGTATGACTACCAATAGTAAAAAGATTGCAAAGAGCGGTTATATGCCGGACATATCAATTTTTGCCCGACAGAATTTCTACTCATACAACATTCCGTCAAACCTTTTGCCACGCCGTATGGTTGGAGCAGCCCTCTCATGGAATATTTTTGACGGGTTCAACAGAGAAAAGAGAATAAAAATAGCACGCCTCCAGGAGGAGAGTCTGACACTTGGAAAAGAGGAGGCTGAGATGGAGATTACACGAGCTATAAGACAATTATATTCATTAATGGAGGATGCCAGAGAGAGCGTCAATACAATTGGGACATCAATGGCTCTAACCGAAGATCTTTTAAATAACCGTCAAAAGAGTTACATCGAGGGAATGGCCACAACGCAGGAGGTTGTTGATGCAAATGCACTCCGCAGCAAAAGCAATCTTGCACTTACCATTGCCTGCTACCAATATGAAATAGCCCTGGCAAACCTTCTTGCTCTATGCGGCAACACATCAGACTTTATTCTCTACTCAAACATAGAAAGCAACATATATAACTAATATAACTAATATCATAAAACCTGTATATAATTATGAAACAACGTAAAAAGGTGTCAATAATATCTGTAGTCCTCCTTTTGCTGGCTCTGCTTGCAGTATTGTCTATTGTGGGTATTGTTGTGTGGCAAAACAAGCCGGCAATACTACAAGGAAGAGTGGAGTGCAATAGTGTAACTGTCTCCGGCAAATTGCTCGGAAGAGTTGAAAAAATATATATTTCTGAGGGAGACAGAGTTAAGATTGGCGACTCGCTCATTACAATTTTCAGTCCCTAAGTAAAGGCACAGCTGTTGAGTGCCAGTGCCATGGAGAGTGTTGCCATTTTTCAGAACAGGAAAGTTGATGCAGGAACCCGTGAGGAGATTATACAATCCCTAAAAGAAGCATATCTGGCGGCCGAAGCAAATTGGGAACTTACAGAAAAGAGCCTTAAGAGAAGCGAAAAGCTATTTGAAGAGGGAATCATTACTCCTCAGAAGATGGATGAGGTAACAGCCCTCAACAAAAGTGCCCTCGCAGCCAAAGAGGCTGCCAAATATCAGTATGAGATGGCTCTGTCGGGAGCGCGCATTGAAGATATAGAGAGTGCCAGAGCAATGGTTGATGCCGCCAAGGGAAGTGTTTACGGGTTTGAATCACTGCTTGCAGACTCCAGGCTCACAGCCTTGGCAGAGGGTGAGATAGGAAGTGTTTTTGTATCGGAAGGCGAACTTGTGCTTCCGGGAAGCTCGCTTATGAACATAATAAATACAGACAGTTGCTATGTTGTCCTTAATGTAAGGGAGGATTATATAAGCCAATTCTATATTGGAAGTGAGTTTATTGGTACTGTTCCGGCTTTCGGATATGCCAGCCTTGCATTTGAGGTATACTATATGAACCCTTTGGGAAGTTTTGCCAACTGGAGTCAGACAAAGGGAGGAAACACTTACGACCTTGTTACATTTCAAATAAAGGCCAGGCCTATAAAAGTTATTGACACACAAGCAAACAACAATCTCATTAAAGATTTGAGACCCGGAATGACGGTGTTGGTTGAATTGGATGAAATATGAAAATTGAGTTAAAACAGGAGATAAAGAGAATATTCTCCAGAAAGATATACCTTGTAATATTGATTGTAATCCCCCTCTTTACAATAGTTTTTCTTTCCACCATATTTGGTAATGGCGTAATTGAGGAGGTACCTGTCGGTGCTGTAGATTATACAGGATCAGTGCTGTCGGGAAGAGTATTGGATAAGGCAGATGCCTCACAGACAATTAGTATAAAAAGTGTATTCATTAGCGAAGACGAAGCCATAAAAGCCATGCAAAGATTTGAAATTTATGGTTTTATAGTAATACCTCCAGATTTTGACAAAAAACTTTACAGTGGAGCCAAGCCAGAAATAACCTATTACTGCCACAAATCTCTACTTGCAGTTGGAGAAGAGGTAAATGGCGCAATTCTTAGTGTATTGGCAAATGTGGCAGCCACCTTTATAGAGGAGAGCGGTTCTGCAGGAGGGCTCAACAAAGAGATGATAAAAGCAATTGTAATGCCCGTAAATATCAGTTCCGCACCAATATACAACAGCGGCCTCAACTTCAGGACATACATTACATTCCCATTTATCTTCATATTTCTGCAAATATTGCTTATTGTTCTTACGGTCTATGCAATAGGCAATTACAAAGGAGGAAGCAGATATGATGTATCTGTATTGGAGAGGGGTACAGACAGCACTATCGGTAAATTGCTGCCATACATGGCCATTTTTGGGGTATATGCATTATTGGCGCTCTTTGTATGTTTTGACCTCCTCTCCATTCCATCCAAAGGTGCCATATATCCGTTGGCAGTTGCAGGTATACTTCTCTTTATTGCTACCATTGGTATTGGTGTTGCAATCTCTGCTTTTGTACCCAATTTTTCAATTGCAGTGAGCATTGCTTCTATGTATGGTGCATTAGGGGCAACCACCTGCGGTGTAACTTTTCCAATAGACCAGATGGACAAATGGGTAGAGAGTTTGGCTATACTCTTTCCAGTACGCCATTTTACACGGTTATACCACAATATAGCATATCTTGGATTGCCATTGCACCACTCCTGGCCGGAACTGATATGGCTATTGCTGTTCTGCTCATTAATAGTTGTTGTCCCATTTTATAAAAAAAGATATTGCAAAAGATCTGCTTCCTCACCATTGGGCAAAAAGTTCATGAATTTACCAGCAGTTTATGGAGTTGTTCTCATTGTAGCCGGAGGTACTGTAGGATATGGTCTGCTCTATAATTTTCTATATCTTCCCAACAAGGTAAAGGAGGTTCCAGTTGCCGTCACAGATGAGAGCAACACCCCCTTGAGCCGTAAATTCATATCATATCTGAATGCCACAGAGGGGGTGAACGTGATATATAACACTTCTGATTATTCAATAGCAAAAAGTGCTATGGAGAGGGAGATAGTAAGGGGTTTGATATATATTCCTCAAGATTTTGAAAAGAAAATATCAACCGCCTCCCAAGCTGTTACAATTATGGAGGGGTCAACAACATCTTTCTTATACTATCTTGCCATACAGGAGAGTTGCGTGGATGTAATGCAGGAGATTAATGATGAGTACCGTAACACCGTTGTAAACTCTCTTCCTGTTGAGGGCAAACTGGCCATTGCAAAATCACCCCAATTCTCAATAAATGGAGTTATTCTTGCCAATGAAAAGGGCGGTTATGCAACGTTTCTTATTCCCATATTCTTTATTGTGGCTCTTTTTCAAACTATGGTTATGGGAATGGGGGTATGGTGCGGAGCGTACAATTCAAAAAGAAGAGGCAAATACCTCAAATCAGAAGTATCACCACCTGTAAAGACTATATTAAGCTTTGCAGGCATATACTTTATCATATCAATATTTCTGGTTGGGTTGGTTCCTCTCCTGTTCAATATGCCATTTTCTGAGGATATTGGAAGGCTCTTTTCATTTGTTGCCATATTTCTCACTGCAACTGCAATCTTTGCCTACTTCCTCTCAACTTTTTTTACAGATTCAGAGAGTGTGAATCTTGTAGTACCTGTATTCTCCGTCGGATTGATATTTCTGTCGGGAATGTCATTTCCAAGAGAGTGTATGCCCTGGATATGGCAGATATGTTACTATATAATACCCTGCTGCCCCGGCATTACCGGATATATAAAACTTAATTGCCTTTATGCTGCCTTTACAGAGGTTATGCCAGAGATTATTACAATGATTGCACAAATTCTCTTTTATTCACTCATGATTTACATTGTGCTTACTCTAAAAAGAAAAAAGGAATGATGCAGGTTTTTTCCCACATCATTCCCTATAAATATTTCAAACCTGAGAGAATCCGAGGTTTACAAATTTGCTTTCAACAACTCTACAATCTCTTCCTCAGATGGTTGTCTCTTGATGATAATACCATTCTGGTCTACAAAGATACTTTGTGGAATAAGTCTAACATAGTACTGTTTTGCCACTGCATTATCCCAGCCTGCCAAATCAGAAACGTGAATCCAATCCAATTTGTCGCTCTTGATTGCCTTTTCCCAAGCCTCCTGCTCTCTGTCCAAAGAGACTCCTATAATTCCAAAACCTTTATTCTTGAACTCCTTGTAAATCCCAACCAAAACTGGATTGAATCTTCTGCAAGGGCTGCACCATGATGCCCAGAAATCTACCATTGTAACCTTGTTCTTCTTGTACACATCAGAAAATTTCACAGGATTGCCTTTAGGATCATTCATTACAAAATCAGGAGCCTGCATTCCCGGCTGAAGTGATTTAAGGATAGCAGTAATACTCTCCAACTTTGCAAGGGTCTTGTTGTTGGCAAACTCAGGCAAAGCTCTGAAAGCAGCCACTCTCTCTTCAACCTTATTTATGTCAATCTCCTCAACATCTGTCAAAGTTGCCTGCAAAGTAAACAATGATGTAGGATGAGACTCAATATAGCTGTTCACCGCCTCATTTACTACATTTGCAATACTGTCATGAACAGCTTTTACTCTATCTTTCTGCTCCTGGGTAGCCTCATTTGAAGAGTATATTTTCAATAGTGAATCCATTTTTACAGACTCATTCAATTGGTTATGAATAGCCTTCAATGAATCAGACACTGTCTGGTATCTGCCACCCATGATACTCTTTACAGGTTTTCCACCTTCAGTCAAAGTTATTTTTACTGAAGATTTTCCTTTCTCCACAAAAATTGATGCATATCTTATATCTTTTTCCCCATTATTCACTGCAACATAAAAGACTTGAGGAGTAGGAATTGAATCCCCTTTGAACGAGACCTTGCCATTTACCATTACACTCTTATACTCAATAAGATCTTCGGCATTCTTGGCATAGTTTGAGAAAATTACAGTATCTGACTTCAATTGGGCCATATCCCCATCAAAAGTAACATCTACAGTATACCCTTTATCAACAGGTGCAGTACAGGCAAACATACAGCATACCAATGCACAAAATACAAACAGTTTTTTCATAATCATCTATTTAAATTAAATATTAAAAATAATCAATTGAATAGCGGTCAAAGAGAACTACTCCTTAACCTCCTTATACGAATCTTCATTAAGGAACCACTCCTTGTACATCATATAACCTTGGGCATTCTTATAGGCGGCCTCACCTATTGCCTCACTGCCCTCTTTCACTTTTTTTGCAGGTATGCCGGCATAAACGCCCGGTTCAAGCAAGCTGTTGCTCAACACCACTGCACCTGCTGCAATTATAGTATTGTCGGGAATAACAGCATTATCCATAAGAATGGCTCCCATACCTACCAATACATTATTTCCTACTTTAGCTCCATGGATAATAGCATTATGACCTACAGAAACATCATTGCCAATCTCACATACCGACCTCTGATATAGCGTATGAAGTACAGCTCCATCCTGTATATTCACCCTGTCTCCAATCTTAATTGTGTTTACATCACCTCTTAATACAGCACTGTACCAGATGCTGCAGTCATCACCCATAGTTACATCTCCTACAATAGCAGCTGTCTCTGCAATAAAACAATTCTTTCCTATTTTAGGAGTCATTCCGTTCAATTCCCTGATTATAGCCATAACATAATAAATTTGGACAAAAGTATTAAAAAATCATCACGTATGAAAACTGTTTTATATCCCGACAGAAAAAAGGGGTCATCATTTTCTGACGACCCCTTCATTTTATAATAGCATCTTATAAATTGCCACTACTCAGCTTGCTCTTTTGCAGCCCTGTTTTTTGCCATTCTCTGGTAATCTTCCATTGATGCAACAACAAGCTTCTCGTATTCACGTTGACCTGTACCGGCAGGAATTGGATGACCGCAGATAACATTCTCCTTCAATCCCTCCAAAGTATCAACTTTACCACGGATTGCAGCATCGCTCAACACTTTGGTTGTCTCCTGGAATGACGCCGCACTCATGAAGCTGCTTGTCTTCAATGCAGCACGTGTAATACCCTGAAGAACCTGATTTGATGTGGCAGGAATGGTATCTCTTGCCTCTACAAGTTTAAGATCCTGACGTTTAAGAATTGAGTTCTCATCTCTCAATCTTCTTACTGAAACAATCTGTCCTGCTTTCAATGTCTGCGAATCGCCGGCATCCAAAACTACCTTCTTGTCCCAAATCATATCATTCTCCTGCATAAACTCCCACTTGTCAACCAACTGCTCAGGCAAGAAGCGTGTATCACCCGGATCAACAATCTCCACCTTACGCATCATCTGTCTTACAATGATCTCAAAGTGTTTGTCGTTGATCTTAACACCCTGCATACGGTAAACCTCCTGAATCTCATTAACAATATACTCCTGAACCTTGGTAGGACCTTGAATTGCAAGAATATCTGCTGGAGAGATGGCACCGTCTGAAA
>JAFZFL010000091.1 GCA_017555925.1 Bacteroidales bacterium
AGCCCCGGCTGGTTTTCTCCATCACCCCATAATCTATGGATATTCCATTACAGCTCTCATATATGCTCTTTATATAGGCCTCCTCTTCAGATGTATAGTAATATGGAACAATATCTTTAAACTGGTTGGCAATATCGGGAAGATAGGTTTCCAGCTCCTGCGCAATGGCATTTACATTCCATACGAATATTCCGGAGTTCCACAAAAATTCCCCACTGCTGACAAATACTTTTGCAAGTTCCAGATCCGGTTTCTCTGTAAATGTCCTGACACTGTAAATCTGGGAAGCACCTGCCTGTCTGACTCTATCTTTGTTTATCTGTATATAGCCATACCCTGTCTCAGGGCGGTTAGGTTTGATTCCTAATGTGAACAGATCATTATGCTCCTGAGCATACTCCAATGCACAACTTATTGTATTGAGGAATATATCTTCATTTATAATCAGATGATCAGATGGAGCAACCACCACTGTTGCATCAGGATCCTTCTTCTGCAATTTATAGGTTGCATATGCAATGCAAGGGGCAGTATTTCTGCGGTGTGGCTCCAAGAGGATATTCTCAGGCAACATCTGCGGCAACTGCTCCTTTACAAGCTCGCCATATTGCTCACTTGTAACTACAATTATATTCTCTGCGGGAATTATTTTGGCAAACCTGTTGTAAGTCTGCTGCAAAAACGAGACACCTGTACCAAAAAAATCCAAAAACTGTTTTGGTTTTGCATTCCTGCTCACCGGCCAGAAACGGCTTCCCACGCCGCCTGCCATAATAATACAATAAGTATTCTCTCTGCTCATAGCAAATATTTAATCTCACCAGGAAGGGGTAAAAGCCTCCCTTATATATTTTAATTCAAACAATTCTCCATTGAACATCACAGACACCACATCAAATACCACCTCTTTGCTTCCCGACAATTTTCTCCCATTCTGCGCCAGAAATCCCTTTGCTGCCAAAATCACCTTTCTCCTCTTTGGGGCAGTAATGCTCTCATAAGGATCTACCAACGAGGGATACTCTCTGGTTCTGACCTCAACAACCCGCACAAACTCACCATCCTCCATTACAAGATCCAACTCCTTATGTCCACAACGCCAATTGCGGGCCAAAAGTTTCATTCCACGCTGCAAAAGATATTCCAACGCCACATCTTCTCCCTTTTTGCCCAACTCCTGTCTGTTTTTGAACCTCAAATTCTCCATTTCTCCCCTTTCTCTTCATTTTTCCCTCCAAGTGCCAAGTTACAAAATCTTCCACTAATCCCCAAATTAGTCAACAATTGTGCAATTATTCCCCCTTTCCAGCACAAAGTTGCTACGGCTGAGGTTTGTGCGATAACCTAGGTATTCCTACACAAAGTAGCCACGGCTGCTGAAGATTGTACAATAACCAAGGCATCTGTGCAAAAAGTTGCAACCACGGGAGAAAATGCAAGAAACCCAGGCGCAAGCACCCGGGTTTTCCAACTTCAGCGACAAATGGTTTACAACAGCGTTATGAGCAAGGCCCCTTTGGGCAGCTTGTCACCTACCTGTACCTCCACACGCTCAATTACGGCATCAAAAGGAGCTGCAATCACATTCTTCATCTTCATAGCTTCGTAAATCATAAGTTTGCTCCCCTTCTCCACTTTATCTCCCTCCTTTACATTTATCTCCGTTACAGAGCCAGGAATAATGGATCTCACCTCTTTGGGGTTTGGCGCCTGCCAAACCTTTCTCTCTACAAACTTCTTGGTATAGCGGGTTTTGTATTTCCTTCCACACTCGTGAATCTGAATTTTGTCTGTATAGAGATTTGGGTCGTTGGACATAAGCACAGCATCACCTAAATCTGCACTTATAAGGTCTATCTCTTTATTCTCCATAATCTTTATTGTTAAAATGGTGGAATACCGTGCTTCTTGGCCGGACGCTTAAGAGTCTTGTTCTCTGAAATCCCCAAAGCGTGCACTATAAACTTACGGGTATCCTGTGGAGTAATCACCGAATCTATATACCCTTTTGCCGCTGCCACATACGGGTTGGCAAATTTGTCCTTATACTCCTGAACTTTCAGTTTGCGCATTTCGTCGGGATTCTCAGCCTCCATGATTTCTTTGCGGAAAATGATGTTTGCCGCCCCCTCCGGCCCCATCACTGCAATCTCTGCGGTAGGCCATGCAAATACAAAGTCCGCTCTAAGATGGCGGGAGTTCATTGCTATATAGCCTCCTCCATATGCTTTACGCAAAATGATGGTAATTTTTGGCACGGAGGCCTCTGAGTATGCGTACAGCAGTTTTGCTCCGTGGCGGATTACTCCTGCATGCTCCTGGTCTACTCCAGGAAGATAACCGGGCATATCCTCAAGGGTTACAATCGGAATCTCAAACGCGTCGCAATATCTGATGAAACGGGCAGCCTTGTCTGACGAATCACAGTCAAGCACACCTGCAAGATACAACGGCTGGTTTGCTACAAAACCAACTGTGCGCCCCTCCATACGGCCGTAACCTATCACTATATTCTGTGCCCACATTTGCTGAATCTCCACAAACTCAGAATCATCTGTAAGAGCGCGTATAACATCCCTTACATCGTATGGGGTTGTTGGGTCAACAGGGACAATCTTGTCTATCTTGTATTTCCTAAGCGGCTGTGAAGCCTTTATTGGAGCCGGTTTTTCTGCATTATGGGCAGGAAGATAGCTCAAAAGGTTCTTGATTTGTGCAAAACACTCCTCCTCGCTCTCTGCAAAAAAGTGTGCATTTCCTGTGGTTTCACAATGAACACGGGCACCACCCAATGATTCCATATCAATCTCCTCTCCAAGTACAGATTTGATTACCTCAGGACCAGTAATGAACATTTTTGATATTTTGTCTACCACAAACACATAGTCCGTAAGGGCTGGTGAGTATACTGCACCTCCGGCACAAGGGCCAAGGATCACAGAAATCTGTGGAATCACTCCACTGGCAAGGGTGTTTCTGAAAAATATCTCTCCATAACCCGCCAATGAATTTACCCCCTCCTGAATACGTGCTCCACCTGAATCATTGATTCCAATAAGAGGAATCCTCATTCTTAGGGCATAATCCATAATTTTGGTGATTTTCCTGGCGTGCATTGAACCTAAAGAACCACCTGCCACAGTAAAGTCCTGTGCATACACAGCTACCGGTTTCCCATTAATGTTTCCTGTACCAATAACTACACCGTCACCGGCCAAGCTCTTGTTCTCCATTCCAAACTCCCGTGCATCATGCTCTATGAAAAGGTCATATTCATAGAACGAACCGGCATCCAGGAGCTTGTTTATTCTCTCTCGGGCAGGTAGCTTGCCCATTGCAATCTGTTTGGCTATGGCCTTGTCTCCGCCTCCCATAACCGCCTTTGCAGTCCTCTCCTGAAGTTCAGAAATTTTCTTACTTAATAAACTCATAGTCAATATTTTATTTTTCACAAACCATCTGTATGCAAGCCGGTACATCAAGGCTGTACAGGCCATTGCCAGCAAGGTTTGCATTGTAGGTTTTGTTTCCGCAAAAATAACGGAATTTTTTTTATTACAAATTTTTTCAAAAATTCATTATATTTGTGAGTTACGTTTTGACGGAATAATTACACTTAAAATATAAAATTATGTCACTATCATTCACTGACAGACACATTGGACCAAGAGACTCCCAGATTGAGGAGATGCTCAAAGTCTTGAACGTTCAGACATTGGACGAACTTACAAAACAAACTGTTCCTTCAGATATCCTTTTGGACAAGGAACTTGACCTTACACCTGCTGTTTCTGAGAACCAGTATCTGGCTAACCTCAAGAAGATGGTTTCAAAGAACAAACCGTTCAGAAGCCTTATTGGTATGGGCAACTACGGCACAGGTGTACTTCCTGTAATTACAAGAAACATTTTTGAGAACCCTTACTGGTACACCTCATACACTCCTTACCAGGCAGAGATCAGCCAGGGGCGTCTTGAGGCTTTGCTTATCTTCCAGACCATGATCAGCAGCCTTACCGGCTTCCCTC
>JAFZFL010000092.1 GCA_017555925.1 Bacteroidales bacterium
CACGCGACGATGTGAAGCGATTTCTATTTCTTCGCCAGTGTTTACATCAATGCTTTTTCGTGGCGCAACTTCAGAAACCTTAAAAGTTCCAAGATTTTTCACTTTTACTGTCTCTCCCTGTTCGAGTCTTTCTTTAATTACACCAAAGAATTCTTTTAAGAACAACTCACTTACTCGCTTAGAAGTATTGGTTAATTCAGCTATAGTATCAACCAATTCATGCAATGTAATCTTTGTATTCATTTTATTTTAGATTTAAGGAGAGTACTAGCTTTAAAATTCAGAACTATTTTTGGTGGAACAAGCATTCTTTTTCCTGTGGTTGGATTAACTGCTATACGTTCTAGTTTCTTTTTGGCTTCAAAAGTACCAAAACCAGGTACAGCAATACTATCAAGCTCACCACAGCGTTCCTTCATCACAGTCACAAATGCATCAAGTAGCTTTACAACATCAGCGTTGCTACGTCCCATTCGTTTTGCGATAGTATTTTGTAATTGTTTGTTAGTCATAAGATGTGTAATATATTATTTTACAAAGTTACCACATTCTCACAATCTCTACTAATCCATTAACATTTATTTAAAAAACAAGATAGCCAAAATGCTTTATTTGCATAATGGCTATCTTTCATTTTATATTAAGATGCTTTTACCAGATGATTACTCGTTCTGCTTCTGGACGGTACATTGCATCACCTTCTTTGATATCGAATGCCTTAAGGAATGTATCGATATTGCGAAGAGTTGCATTTACACGCCACTTACCAAGTGAGTGAACATCGGTCTTAGTGCGATACAAGATTTCTTGTTCTGTGATGTTTGCAGCCCATACGTTAGCGTATGCAAGGTAGAAGCGTTGGTCTGGAGTAAATCCATCTTTTTGTTCTTCGCTTTGACCTTGAGCAGTTTTCTTGAATGCTGTATATGCTACACGAAGACCACCTTGATCGGCGATATTTTCTCCTAGTGTATATTTACCATTAGCATTAACGCCTTCAGCTACTTCTACAGAATCAAATTGCTCTACAAGCACATCTGTAAGTTTCTTGAAGCTTTCGGCATCTTCAGCTGTCCACCAATCAACCATATTACCATTTTGGTCGAATTGACGACCTTGATCATCAAAGCCGTGTGTCATCTCGTGGCCAATAACTACTCCAATACCGCCGTAGTTTACAGCATCATCTGCATCAGGGTTAAAGAATGGCGGCTGAAGAATTGCTGCAGGGAAACAAATCTCGTTGGTTGTAGGGTTGTAGTATGCGTTTACTGTCTGAGGGCTCATTCCCCACTCAGTTCTGTCTACAGGCTGTCCTTCATCCTCCATCATCTCGTTGTGGCGGAACTCGCTTGCACGGCACATATTTGCCCAGTATGAATCATTCTTAATCTCAAGGGCAGTGTAATCTTTCCATTTGTCGGGATAACCCACTTTAACAATAAAGGTTCCCAGTTTCTCGTGGGCTTTGGCTTTGGTCTCATCACTCATCCACTCAAGGGCATCAATTCTCTCACCCAATGCCACTCTAAGATTTGCAACCATCTCCACCATTTTCTCTTTTGAAGAGGCAGGGAAATATTTCTCTACATATTTCTGTCCCAAAGCCTCAGACAATGTGCGGTTTACAACCGAAAGTGAGCGTTTCCAAACTGGTTGCAACACCTCTCTGCCCTGAACAGTCTTGCCAAAGAAATCAAAGTTTGCATTCACAAAATCACTGCTCAAGTAGTTTGATGCAGAATTTAGGAGTTTGAATACAAGATACTCTTTCTGGGTATCCAAAGATACGTTCTTAAGCAGTTTTGTAAGGGCTGCAAAGAAAGTCACCTGGCTGGCATTTACCTCTGTAGAGTTCTTGATTCCAACCTCTTTCATATAAACATCCCAGTTTATGAAGTTGTATTTCTTTACAAAATCCTTCAAAGGCATCTTATTGTAGTTCTTGTGAACATCTCTTAGGGCGCCACGGTCTACAGAGATTTTTGCAATCTCAGTTTCAAGAGCCAAAACAGCATCTGTAGAGGCTGCAGCCTGAGCCTGAGGATAACCGGCCAACACAAACAGTTTGTTCATATACTCCTTGTAGGCAGTACGGATTTTCATAGAGTTCTCATCATCCAAAAGGTAATAATCACGGTCACCCATTGAAAGGCCACCCTGAGAGAACTGTAAAAGGTTCATTGAGCTGTTCTTCTCATCTGCACCAATGTACATTCCAAAATATGATCTCACACCCTGTTTCTGCAAGGAGGCAATCATTGCTGCAAGCTCATTATTGTCTGCAACTGCTTTAATTGCAGCAATCTGCTCCTGCACAGGAGCAGCACCATCTGCATCAAGTTTGGCGGTATCAAGGCCAAGTGCATACATAATCTGAATCTTCTCCCCTACACTGCCAGCCTCCTGAGCTGTAGCATTAAGCTCCTCAATAAGAGATTTCAGCCTCTCCTGATTCTCCTTGTCCAACTGGTCAAAAATACCATATCTGGCATACTCAGGAGTTAGAGGATTGTTTGCCATCCAACCGCCACAGGCATACTGATAGAAATCCTCCCCAGCAGCCACTGTATTATCAAAATTTGCAAGGTCTATTGCAGGTTTACCGGCATCCTTGCCTTGTGAGCAGCCGGCACATATCATTACCGCCACACCCAATGTCATAAATAACTGTTTCATATAATTTAAAATTGTATCAAAAATTAAATGTTATTCTGTTAAATTATTGTCACTACTGTAAGTTTATTGTTGCTCAAATCCAGAATTTGTAAATTAGCCAAAATACATCTGAGCAAGATATTCATCGTGGCACCCCCTCATAACACAGGTTGCCACCAGCATCTCCACCATTAGGGCCAAGCTCTATTTCCCAGTCGGCGGCAGCAATTACATCCGGGTTGTGTTCCACCACAATAATGGAGTGCCCTCTGTCTACAAGTGCATTGAATGCTGCAAGGAGTTTCTTTATATCGTGGAAATGCAATCCGGTGGTAGGCTCATCAAATATGAACAGG
>JAFZFL010000093.1 GCA_017555925.1 Bacteroidales bacterium
AAACCAAGCACAACCTTTACAGAATTGAGCCATCCTCCAGATTTTGGAAGCTCTTTAAGCAGACTCGGAGCAAATGCAAATACTGTAAATGGAAGAGCAAAAGCAGCAGAGAATGCTACCATAGTTATGATAGGCTCCCAAATTTCACCTTGTGTACTCTTTATAAGAATTGATCCTACGATTGGACCGGTACAGGAGAATGAGACAAGCACAAGTGTAAGCGCCATAAAGAATACACCAACAATGCCGCCTTTATCTGATTTTGCATCTGCCTTATTCACCATCCAGCTTGGCATTGTAATCTCAAATGCTCCAAAAAATGATGCGGCAAATATCATAAAGATTGCAAAGAAGATGATATTTGGAATCCAGTGTGTAGCCAGCCAGTTGAAAATGTCTGCAGTTACCGCATCTCCCCCAACAAAGTATGTGATGAAGATAATGACCGCTATTGGAATTGTATAAAGGGCAATAATTGAAAAGCCATACAAACTTGCCATAAATCTTCCACGCGCCTTACCTCCTGAATTTTTAAGGAAGAAAGATACTGTCATAGGCACCATCGGGAAGACACAAGGGGTAAGCAGAGCCACAAATCCCCACGCAATAGCCTCAAGAATAACTGCCCATATAGATTTTTCCGCTTTGTCAGCAGCTTTATCCAAATTACCACTATTGCCTGCAGTACCCAATTCAATATTGAAATCCTCATCCATAGGCGGCATACAAGAACCCTCATTGCACGCTTGCCACTCTATGTTTGCAACAACAGATACCTCATCTGCCGAAACAACTTTAACCTTCTGTACAAAAGCTACACCATTGCCACAAGTTCCTATATCCATCCCAAATATATCATCATACGCCTTGTGTACACTGCCCACAATATAGGGTTCTCCAACCAATTCAATCCCTTGGCCTAAAACCTTCAATGCAGTTGGCGTAGGGCCACCGTCATAAGGTCCCAAATCATATACGTGCCAGGTATCATCCATTGATGCAGTCAATATTATCTCATAGATACCACCCTCTATATTATTGGAACTTGCACTCCATGTTACAGGCTGTTCAAAATCCTGCGCAAAAAGCTGCAACGAAAACGAAAATGCCAATGTGAACACCAACACTATAGTCCGCAAGGCAGTGTCAAATGGAGACGCACTGGTTTCACCCAATCCATTTGCCATTCTTTTAATAGAGATTCTTTTCAACATAGCTCCTGATATTACGTTTATATGCCTATCCTATAAGGTTATATGGATAAAGTTTGTAAATATAATCATTTTTCTTTTGTGCACCTATCATTTGAGGCACATCTCACTTTTTTTTTGTCAGTTAACAATCTTTCACTACATTTGCGGTCTATTCCGCAGAAAGATTACGTTCTATTGGCTCGGATGGTGGAATAGGTAGACACGCAGGACTTAAAATCCTGTGGGCAGAAATGCCCGTACGGGTTCGATTCCCGTTCCGAGCACAACAGAACATAAGATAAAACGCCCTTGTCATCAGACTTGGGCGTTTTCTCTTTTTATTTCTTGATGAAAAGAATGGAGTTTACAACGTGTCTCTCTCCCTCACGGTCGAATTTCTTGTTGTCTGAAGGATGATTTATGATACCATTATCATTTTGTCCCTCAACATATAGAGTCGTAGAGCCGCCACCGTCAAGATTAATGGCATCAACAGCTCCAATAAAACGCATAACATCTGCAAACTCCCAAAGCGTCATGCCCTGTGCATACTCTGCCGAACGGCCGTCAACAGCTACAAGATAGACCTTTTTGCCGTTTGTTCCCAAAGCGCTGCGCGGATGGCGCTTGCTGTTGAAAGAGCACTCCTTAAGGTAGGCCTCTGCTCCTCCAATAAGTAATACCGGGCCACTTGCAACCACACTTGGAGCATTTATTCTCTCCGGCCAGGACTGCCTATCAGCAACATTACCCGGGTTGGCCATATCTGCCGCTTCAATAAACGGAACACCTTTGGATGTTATTGCCACCACAGCATTATCCCGCTGCTCCATATCCTCTGTATTCTCATAGCATAATTGGCCATTTTTCTTGAAGTATGTAACGCAATTGTACGGCTCATCCATATTGTAAAATGTTCCATTAATTGCAACCACCGCTCCACTATCCTTTGCAAACTTGCTTGTAGGGGTTATTTTACCCGGATCATTTGCCAATGCAAAACGTCCGCCGGCCTTTTTTACATCAATCTCAACAATTGACACATATTGGTGAGAATCAAAAAGTTTATTCTCTCCTGTAAAATGAAACTGCTTGAGGGTTATACCCTTACCAATCTGTTGAACATCCCAGGCCGCATTTACAAATATAAGTGAATCCCTGTTCTGTGCTGTAGCTGCAAACACAACAGCCATTGCAGCAACCAATAGTAAAAATCTCTTTTTCATAAATACATAAATAAACTTTAATTCATATCAGACAGGCTTGTACGCATCTTTTCAAATTTATACCCCATCCTCTTGAGTTGGATAGCGGCACCAATCCTGTACATAACCTTTACCGTGCGCGACAGCACATAAAAAGCCTTTGGTGTACCCCACTCAATATTCTCTTTACGTATTGTTGTAATGGCTCTCTGCGCACACGAATACATTGTTCCACTCAGGCGCTGCGCCTCAAAAGTGCCCAGCTTCTCACCCAAAATATCCTCTACAATATGATCGTCCATATTATCAAAGCCCTGAGAACCATACAGACTCTTATAGCTGTTCTTGCTGTTTCTGCTCCAATTTACATCCCACCATTTTGCCACAGCCATGCCCATAAAACCGGCCCATGCAATGGCTACCTCCGGATAACCGTTAATCTGTTCAATAGCATCCGCCATATAATCATTGGCATAATCTGCCCACTTATCATCAATATCATCACTCGCCAACAACGTACCATCCAACATGCCTGCGCTGCTGCACACCTTTAGAAGCTCCTGCACAAGACGAGCCTCATACTCCTCATAATACTCCAATTCTTCCATTTTCCCCATTATTTGTTTCCCGACAAATATAGATTATTCCAGTGACATATCACAATTTTGGAGAGATTTCACGCGTCCTGAAAGACTCCCGGGCCTTCCTTATGTAGAGTTTCATTACATCTTCCGGCAGCTTTGAAGATGCAACAAACATACGTGTCTGCTCCGGGAACTTAGCCAATGCCGTTGCCAGCAGCCAGGCTATCCCCATACGCACATAATATGGCTCAGTTCCCTGCACCGTGCCTTGTTGGGGCACTTCCGATCTGCCCTTTACACTCCTGTAATCCGATCTTACCCAACCAATATCTATACTTTCAATTCGCTGGAATACCTTGCAAAGCCAATCCTCTGTAAGGAAATATATCATTGAGGTTACCACAGCAAAACGCACCTCAAACTCCCGTCCGGAGTCAAACCAGCGCTGAAGAAAACCCCACAGCATCCCTCTATCTGCCACCGCCATCCATTTGGCATCTGCACAGAAACTGTCACACACTGCCCAATTATCAAGCACAGGAATATAACGCTCAAGCATTGCCAGCCTCTCCTCCAGTCCGCATTTCCGCATATTAATAAGAAAACCCCAAATCACAATCTCCTCATAACAGAGGCTCGCATCAGGCACACTCTCAAACAATGCTATAACATCTCTGTCACCAGGCAGGCTCTCACCCTGCAAACCCTCTTTATCAATAAGGCGGGCTACCTGCCTCATTTGCGGAATATGCAACCCAAGCACCCTTCTCTGCGGCAAAGCATTAACAACTCTCAAATGCCCCTCCCTATAGCGGACATCACTTCTGAACCTCTCACAAACCAGAGGATACAACAAAGACTCAATCATAAACAACCAATATAAACACTCCCGATAAGGAGGTACGCCAGATGTATAAAACAAAAAAGCCCCAGAAATTATCTGAGGCTATTGGAGCGGAAGACGAGGCTCGAACTCGCGACCCTAACCTTGGCAAGGTTATGCTCTACCAACTGAGCTACTTCCGCATGATTTTTAAGAACTTTTTATTCCCCCGTTCAGGAGTGATTGTTTCCGTTTGGGATTGCAAAGGTATGCATTATTTTTAATTCTCCAAAAAAAAATGCAATTTTTTTCAAAAATTTTTCATTTTTCACAATCTACCCTATCTGAAAAGGCTTCAAAAGGTGTTTTTTTGCAATAATACGCAGAATAAAAAAGAAAAAAGGTCAGTCAAAAAAAATACTTGAGCTGACCTTTTATAGATTTTTCTAAACTACGGTCTCAAACTCCCTCAAGAACCTTACATCATTTTCAAAGTAGTGGCGTAAATCTTTAACCTGCCATTTGAGCATTGCAATACGCTCAACACCCATTCCGAATGCAAAGCCTGAATACTCTTTTGAATCGATGCCTGAAGCCTCAAGCACATTAGGGTCTACCATACCGCAACCCATAATCTCCAACCAGCCTGTTCCTTTACAGATGTTACAACCCTTACCTTTACAGATGTTACAGCTTACATCAACCTCAGCACTTGGCTCTGTAAACGGGAAGTATGATGGTCTGAGACGAATCTTTGAATCCTCACCAAACATCTCTTTTGCAAAGAGTAGAACTGCCTGCTTCAAATCTGCAAATGAGACATTCTTATCTATATACAAACCCTCAACCTGATGGAAGATACAGTGCGCACGTGCAGATATCGCCTCATTTCTGAATACTCTACCCGGGCAAATTATTCTTATAGGAAGAGGCATCTTCTCCTTTGACCGTACTTGTACTGAACTTGTATGTGTTCTCAACAGGATAGGATTCTCCCCATCACCTTGAGAGACAAAGAAAGTGTCCTGCATATCACGGGCCGGATGTTCAGGAGGGAAGTTCAATGCGCCAAACACATGCCAGTCATCCTCAATTTCAGGTCCTTCAGCCACCGCATATCCAAATTTTGAGAAAATGGATATAATCTCCTCACGTGTAACAGAGATAGGATGTCTTGTACCCAAATCAAAACGGTCGCCAGGCTTGGTATAGTCAAATTTTGCAGCACCCTGCTCAGGATTCTCTTCAAGTCTCTCTTTCAACTCCTCCAATTTTGCAGCAGCAGCCTGCTTCAAAGCATTTAACTTTTGGCCAAACTCTCTCTTCTGCTCAGGAAGAATCTCCCTAAAATCTTCAAATAACTTTGTTACAGAACCCTTTTTACCCAAAAGCTTTATTCTGTACTCCTCAATATCCTGCATCTTCTGAGCCTTAAGCTGCTCAATCTCCTGCAATAGTTCTTCTATACGCTCTTTCATATAATCTCCTTTATTTCATTCCGTCGGGAAGCTGATTAAACCGCAAATTTAAAATAAATTTCAATATGCCACCTCTAATTTCAAATAATATTATCTCTCCCGACAGGCATTGTCATACATCTTGCACCGCCACCTCCTCTTGGAAGTTCACTACCATCTACAGTAACAACACATTTTTTATAATCGGCAATATCCTTAACTCCCTTAATAATATCCCAAGCCGGTATTATTTCATACCCTATCTTGTCAAGTTCTGCCAAAGTGTTGATATTACGGGCATAGGAGATGACTTTGCCGGGTTCCAACGCAAAGAAGTTTGCACCGCTATGCCACTGCTCACGCTCCTGATTCCATACATCTGCCAATCCTCCACACACTACAGGTTTAAGATCCATACCCAAATCCCTTAAAATTGTCGGGATATTAGGCACACTCTTTATACTTGTCACCTTGCCCCCTTCAAGCACAATATGTACTGTCTGATATTGATTATTGCCAAGAATAAGCGGTTCAAACACCATACAAGAATCTCTATCCAACAATGTGAAGACCATATCGAGATGAATAAAAGATTCAGGAGAGGCCGGCAATTGCTGCACAATTACATGTCGCTTGCTCTCACACCTGTTTTTAAGCAGGCTTGATATAAGCATATCTATTCCTTGCGTACTTGTACGCATTCCGTTACCAATCAAAAGAATATCATCGCGTGCAATAAGGATGTCGCCACCCTCCATATATATGTCATTATTGCCTGGATGAAAATCATGGGCATTTATTATGTTACAGTTGAATGCGCTGCTTCTGAAGATTGCTTCCATAATGAGAGACTCTCTCATTCTCACCTTATTTGCCATCCTACAAATAAGGG